>DAIRDY010000001.1:0-34127 GCA_036795935.1 Moraxellaceae bacterium
CTGCAGCGTGCGCGGTCGCCCGTGGCGACGGCTCAGCAGAATGATGTTCATGGTCTTCCCATCCGCTTTCTTGTTGGTGGCACGGGTATACTGACGGCCCTACCCGGCAGACAGCGAAACGTCCGGTTCGGCCCGGACAGCCCATCATGGCCAAACGCCTCGAAAAGCCATCAGCCCTGAATGAAATCCTTGTGACTGGCGCCCTGTCCGGACTCCGGCAGCGCACGGAGCAACTGCAGCGGCTGGACGACATACTCACGCTTTACCTGGACCGCAACCTGCAGTCACTGGTCCGGGTGGCCGGCTACGCCGACGGCACCCTGACCCTGGCCTGCGGCAACAGCAGCCTCGCGGGCCAGCTGCGCTATCTTAGCCGCATATATATGCAGCAGTTGCGCCAACATTCCGAGTTCTGTGCACTCGGCCGCATTCGCGTTGTGAGTGAAATGGCAAGACCGGCATCTGCCCCTGCCGTGGAGCGCCCCCTGCCGCGACTGAGCGCGGAGACCGGCGCCCTGCTGGCCGAACTGGCCGACTCGCTTGAGGGGGGCGAGGTTAGCGAAGCCCTGCGCCGCCTGGCAAGGCATGCCATGACGGGCGGTACAAAGACCATACAGAAGGAAAAGGATATAAAAGGCTGATTTTTATGCCTTTTGAGCCCTGATATAGGAGATCGGGGCGGTCGACTCATCCTCGAAGCTCACCACCTCCCAGGCATCCGGCTGCTCAAGCAGGGCGCGCAGCAACTGGTTGTTCAGGCCGTGTCCGGACTTGTAGCCCTGATACTCGCCAAGAATGCCGTAGCCCAGCAGGTAGAGGTCGCCGATGGCATCCAGCATCTTGTGCCGGACGAACTCGTCCTCATAGCGCAGGCCCTCGGCATTCATCACCCCGTCATCACCGACGACGATCGCATTTTCCATGCTCCCGCCCAGCGCCAGGTTCTTCGAGCGCAGGTACTCGATGTCGCGCATGAAGCCGAAGGTACGGGCGCGACTCACTTCCTTTACATAGGCCGTGGTCGAGAAGTCGACCTCGGCGTACTTGTGGTCGTCGTGAAAGGCAGGGTGGTCGAAGTCGATGGTGAAGCAGAGCTTGAAGCCGTCATACGGCTCGAAAGCCGCAATCTTGTCGCCATCGCGGACCTCGACCCGGCGCCTGATGCGGGCAAAGCGCTTGGGCGCGTCCTGCTCCACGATGCCGGCGGCCTGGATCAGGAACACGAAGGGGCCGGCGCTGCCATCCATGATCGGGATCTCGCCGGCAGTGACCTCGATGAGGGCATTGTCGATGCCGAGGCCGGCCAGTGCCGACATCAGGTGCTCGACCGTCGAGAGACGCACCTCACCCTGCACCAGGCTGGTGGCCATGGCAGTATCACGCACCATCAGGGCCTGCGCGGGAAGGTCCACGGGCGGGTCAAGATCGGTACGGCGGAAGACGATACCGCTGTCGGCCGGTGCCGGCTTCAGCGTGAGGAAGATCTTCTCCCCGCTGTGCAGGCCGACGCCGCTGGCGCGGATGGGGTGTTTGACGGTGCGCTGTCGCAACATGTGACAAATTATTTCAGCAGAAAAGGGGGGCGATGGTAGCAGAGGCAACCGTGCCCGTAACCCGCGCGCACGGCCACCCCGACCGGGAGAGAGACGGTCGGGATGGCCGGCGGCAGGACATCAGTCGGCCTGGCGGCGGAGGAAGGCCGGGATGTTGAGCAGGGCGGCATCCGCCTGGCGGGGTGCGGTCCCGCCATTGGCCGTCTTCTGGTGACGCAGGTAGGCCGGGGTGTCGTAGTCCTGGCCCGCGGCCATCGCCGGCACTGCCGTCGCCGCGGCCGGCTGGCTGGCCGGCATCGCGGCGGCGGACTGCCCCGGCACCAGCTTCATGCTGGCCTTGGCCGTCCTCGACAGGCCGGTGGCGACCACGGTCACCCGCATCTCGTCGCCCAGGTCCTCGTCGAGGATGGAACCGATCACGACAGTGGCCTCGGGCGAGGAGAACTCGTTGATGATCTCGCCCACCGTGCTGAACTCGCTCATGCGCATGTCCGGGCCGGCAGCGATCGACACCAGCACGCCACGTGCGCCCTGCAGGTTGATGTCGTCGAGCAGCGGGCTGTGGATGGCCATCTCGGCGGCGATGCGCGCGCGGTCTTCACCCTTGGCCGAACCGGTACCCATCATCGCAAGGCCCTGCTCGGACATCACGGTGCGCACGTCGGCAAAGTCGACGTTGATCAGGCCCGGGCGCTGGATCATGTCGGCAATGCCCTGCACCGCATTCTTCAGCACGTTGTTGGCAGCACGGAAGGCCTCCATCATGGTCACGTCGCCCAGCACCTTGAGCAGGCGATCGTTGGGGATGGTGATCAGCGAGTCGACATACTGCGACAGGTTTTCGATGCCGGACTCGGCCACCGCCATGCGCTTCTTCTGTTCGAAGCTGAAGGGCTTGGTCACCACGCCAACGGTGAGGATGCCCATCTCCTTGGCCACCTCCGCCACCACCGGCGCACCACCGGTACCGGTGCCGCCACCCATGCCGGCGGTGATGAACACCATGTCGGCACCCTGCAGCGCATCGCGGATGCGATCGCGATCCTCCACCGCGGCCTGACGGCCGACTTCCGGATTGGCACCAGCCCCCAGGCCACGGGTCACGCCCGCGCCCAACTGCAGGTGGGTGCGGGCCTGCATGCGCTTCAGCGCCTGCAGGTCGGTGTTGGCGCAGATGAACTCCACACCCTCCACCTGACTGGCAACCATGTGCTCGACCGCGTTGCCGCCGCCGCCGCCCACGCCCACCACCTTGATCACGGCATTGCCGTGTTCGCTCATGCTGTCCGCCAGCTCGAAAAGACTCATGTCACTCTCCTTTGTTCAAAACGTTGCACTGCTGCTGTTGCTGTTGTTGTTGCCGGGTGTTCCGCTCACCCGGCGGATTCAGAAATTGCGGGCCAGCCATCCACGCACTTTCTGCATCACTTCTGCCACACCGGCTGCCTGCTTGCGCGCAGGCTGGCCGGACTGGTTTTCTTCCCACTGCTTCTTGCCGTAAAGCAGCAGGCCCACGCCGGTGGAATAGATCGGGTTGCGCAGCACTTCGCCCATGCCGCCGACACGCAGCGACTGCGGCATGCCGATGCGCACCGGCATGTGGAAAATCGATTCGGCCAGCGCGACCGCGCCTTCAATCTTGGCCGAACCACCGGTCAGCACCACGCCGGCGGCGAGCTTGCCCAGGAAGCCGCTGCGCTCGAGCTCGGTCTGCACCAGCGAGAACAGTTCGTCATAGCGCGGCTCCACCACCTCGGCCAGCGTCTGCCGCGACAGCTTGCGCGCCGGGCGGTCGCCCATGCCGGGCACATTGATGCTCTGCTCCGGGTCCACCATCTGCGCCACGGCGCAGGCGTACTTTGTCTTGATCTCGTCGGCATCCTGCGTCGGCGTGTGCAGCGCCATCGCGATGTCGTTGGTCACCTGGTCGCCGGCAATCGGGATCACCGCGGTATGGCGGATGGCGCCCTTGCTGAACACGGCGATGTCGGTAGTGCCACCACCGATGTCCACCAGGCACACGCCATGCTCCTTCTCGTCCTCGGTAAGCACGGCATGGCTGGCCGCGAGCTGCTCCAGAATCATGTCGTCAATGTCGATGCCACAGCTGCGCACGCACTTCTCGAGGTTCTGCAGCGCATTCACCGAGCAGGTGACCAGATGCACATGGCCTTCGAGCCGTACGCCGGCCATGCCGAGCGGATCACGCACGTCGCCTTGGTCGTCGACCAGGAATTCCTGCGGCAGGATGTGCAGGATGCGCTGGTCGGTCGGGATCGGGCCCGACTTGGCCGCGTCGATCACGCGATCGATGTCCCCCTGCTGCACCTCACCTTCGCGGATCGCCACCACGGCCTGTGAATTGCGGCCACCGATATGCGAACCGGCGATGCCGATATAGGCCGAATGGATCTTGCAGTCAGCCATGAGCTCGGCCTCGGCCACTGCGCCCTGGATGGACTGCACCGTCTGCTCGATGTTGACCACCACGCCCTTCTTCATGCCGCGCGAGGGCTTCATGCCGACACCGACGATCTCAAGCTCGCCATCGGCGTTGATCTGGCCGACCAGCGTCACCACCTTGGCGGTGCCGACATCGATGCCGACAATCATCGGGTTGTTGCTTGCGCCTGCCATTTCGTCCTTACCCGCTCCAGGATGTCCGCCACATGCGAGACATCCAAACCTGTTTGCTGCCTGTTGCTTACGTCCGCGCTGCCGCCGCGCCCTGTCCCGTCTTCCAGCCCACTGCAACACCGTTGCGATAGCGCAGGTCAATACTGGCAATGCGTGCCGCATCGGGCTTCAGCTGGCGCTCGTACAGATAGGCAAAGCGCTGCAGCTTCTCCAGCGTGTCCGCCTGATCGACCACCAGCCGCACGCCGTTGTCGAGGCGCAGGAACCAGGTCATGCGCTCGGTCAGCTCCAGCTCGACAATGCGCATGCCGATGCCGCGCAGGATGCCGTTCATGGCGCGGTACTGCTCCATGACGTAAATACCCTTGCTCTGCGGCCCGAAGAGCACCGGCAACTCCGCCATGCCATCGGCCGACGCCGGCACGAAAAGATCACCGCGCGAACTCACCAGCGCCGTCTCGCCCCAGCGCGCCACGGGCTGCTTCTCGCGCAATTGAACGCGCAGGCCATCCGGCCAGCGCCGGCTCACGCGCACCTCGTCCACCCAGGGCGAGGCCAGTGCCGCCTGCCGCACCGCCTCAAGGTCGACACTGAAGTAGCTGCCCTTGACCACCGGTGCCAGACGTGCGGCCACGGCGGCACGATCGGTATGGCGCAACTCGCCCTCGACCTGCACCGACAGCAGCGGCCCTGTCGCCAGCAGGCGCTGGATGCCAAGACCACCAGCAACCGCAAAACCGAGCGCCGCCATCGCCAGCAGCAACATGCTGGCCACGCGCAGCACACTGCCCGCCGGCAGCGACGGCAACAGCGGCGCTTCGGCAGCAACAGCAGCAGTGCGACGGGTAGCCTGCAACATCATCAGTTCTCCAGCGTCTGTGCCAGGATGGCGAGCACGAGCGCAGTGAAATCGATGCCGGCGGCACGTGCCGCCATCGGCACCAGCGAGTGGTCGGTCATGCCGGGCACGGTGTTCACTTCCAGCAGCCAGAAGCGGCCGGCCTCGTCCATCATCGCGTCAATGCGACCCCAGCCGCGTGCACCAACGGCGCGGAAGGCCTCGAGTGCCAGCGCCTGCAACTCCTGCTCCTTTTCCGGCGCCAGGCCACAGGGGCAGAGGTACTGCGTGTCGTTGGCCTTGTACTTGGCTTCGAAGTCGTAAAAGTTGCGATCGGTCTGCAGGCGGATCACCGGCAGCGCCCGGTCGCCGAGAATCACCACGGTGTACTCGCTGCCGGTGATCCAGCGCTCGGCAATCACCTGGCTGTCATAAACAGCAGCA
The DNA here is from genome assembly GCA_036795935.1 of Moraxellaceae bacterium. Taxonomy (GTDB): domain Bacteria; phylum Pseudomonadota; class Gammaproteobacteria; order Pseudomonadales; family Moraxellaceae; genus UBA2031. The sequence continues at coordinate 5,473 of DAIRDY010000001.1, forward strand.
TTCGCATAACCGCGCGCCAGCTCGTCAGCCTTTTCCACCTTGCACATGCCAATGCTGGAGCCTTCGTGCGCCGGCTTGACCATCAGCGGCAGGCCAAGCGCCTGCACCACCGCCGCAAAATCTGTGTTGGCGGTCAGCGTCTGCCACTCCGGCGTCGGCAGGCGGCTGCCCATCCAGATCAGTTTGGTGCGTGCCTTGTCCATGCCAACCGCAGAGGCCAGCACACCACTGCCGGTATAGGGCACGCCCAACAACTCAAGCAGGCCCTGCATGCTGCCGTCCTCGCCACCGCGACCGTGCAACACGATGAAGGCACGGTCGAACTGCACAAGCTCCGCCACCGGACGCTCCGCCGGATCAAACGCCACGGCATCAACACCGGCATCCTGCAGTGCGGACAGCACCGCCTGCCCGCTAATCAGCGAAATCTCGCGCTCGGCCGAGTTGCCTCCGAAGAGCACTGCCACCCGGCCGAATTTGCGTACATCCATCGCGTTCGTCATTTCTTTGCCTGTATCTCTCGTTAGGCCTGCAGATAGAGATTCTTTTGCGCCAGTTCCTGCGCAATGCCGCCGACGGTGCCGGCGCCCTGCGTCAGCAGCACGTCACCGGGCTGCAGCAGGTGCTGCAGCACGGCCGGCAACTCCTCGGCGCGCTCGATAAACACCGGATCGACGCTGCCGCGGTTGCGTACGCTGCGCGCCAGCGTGCGCCCGTCGGCCCCGGCAATCGGCTTTTCACCGGCGCTGTAGACCTCGAGCAACAGCAATGCATCGACGGTCGACAACACGTGCACGAAATCCTCGAAGCAGTCGCGCGTACGCGTGTAGCGATGTGGCTGAAACATCATCACCAGGCGCCGCCCCGGGAAACTCTGGCGGGCGGCACGGATGGTGGCCTCCACCTCGCGCGGGTGGTGCCCGTAGTCATCCACCAGCCGCACACTGCCATGTGCCGTCGCAAAGTCACCGTACTGCTGGAAGCGCCGGCCGACACCGGCAAACGCCGCCAGTGCGCGCACGATGGCGGCATCGGACACCTTTTCATCGGTGGCAATGGCAATGGCCGCCAGCGCATTCAGCACGTTGTGCAACCCGGGCAGGTTGAGCGTGACCGGCAGGGGCTCATGCCCGGCGCGCAGCACCGTGAAGTGCGTGCGCAGACCGTCCTGGCGGATGTCGGTGGCACGCACGTCGCAGTCCTCGCCCATGCCATAGGTGACGATGGGACGCGCCACATCCGGCAGGATCTCGCGAATCACCGGGTCATCACCGCAGAGCACGGCCAGGCCGTAGAACGGCAGGTTGTGCAGGAACTCGACAAAGGTCTGCTTGAGCTTGTCGAAGGAGCCGCCATAGGTATCCATGTGGTCGGCATCGATGTTTGTCACCACGGCAGCCATCGGCTGCAGGTGCAGGAAGGAGGCGTCGCTTTCGTCAGCCTCGGCCACGAAATAGCGGCTGTCGCCGAGCCTGGCGTTGGTGCCGGCGCTGTTCAGCAAGCCACCGATCACGAAGGTGGGATCGAGTCCGTCCTCACCGAGGATCGAGGCCACGAGACTGGTCGTCGTGGTCTTGCCGTGAGTGCCGGCAATCGCGATGCCATGCCGCCAACGCATCAGCTCGGCCAGCATTTCGGCACGGCGCACGATGGGCAGGCGCGCCGCGCGAGCAGCAATGATCTCGGGATTTTCGGCATCGATCGCCGTGGACACCACGATCACGTCGGCACCGGCCACGTTTTCGGCACGATGGCCAATGAATATCTCGGCCCCCAGGCTGCGCAGGCGCTCGGTCGTCTTGCCTTCCTTGATGTCGGAGCCGGCAATCGCATAGCCCTGGTTGAGCAGCACCTCGGCAATGCCGCACATGCCGGCACCACCGATGCCGATGAAATGCAGGCGACGGATGCGGCGCATTTCGGGAATTTCAATCAGCCGTGAACGCTTCATGCGTTTTCTCCAAGACAGGCAGCCACCACGCGCGCCGTCGCCTGCGGCTGGGCCAGGTCACGCGCCGCGGTGGCCATGGCCAGCAGGCGATCGCGCACGAACAACGGCGACAGTGCCTCGGCCAGGCGTTCGGCCGTGAGCGTCGACTGCGCAAACAGCAACGCGGCACCGGCCTCGCTGAGATAGCGGCCATTGGCCGTCTGGTGGTCATCCACCGCATGCGGAAAGGGAATCAGCACGGCGCCGACACCGGCGGCCGCCAGTTCAGACACCGTGAGCGCGCCGGAACGGCAGATCACGAGATCGGCCCAGCCGTACATGGCCGCCATGTCATCGATGAAGGGCAGCACTTCAGCCGCGAGACCGACCGCGGCATATTTCGCCACGGCCTTGTCCTGGTTGCGGCGGCCGGCCTGATGCCGGATCGTCAGCGGCTGCTGGCGGGCGAGCAACGCCAGTGCCTCCGGCACCAGCTCGTTGAGCGCGACCGCGCCCTGGCTGCCGCCCAGCACGAGAATGCGCAGCGCACCGTCACGCCCGGCAAAACGCTCGGCCGGCGCCGGCAGGGCGGCGATGTCGGCGCGCACGGGATTGCCGACACAATGCACCTTCGGTGCAGCAGGAAAGGCGCCGGGGAACGCCTCCAGTACCTGCGTCGCCATGCGCGCCAGCAGACGGTTGGTAAAGCCGGCGATGGCGTTCTGCTCGTGAATGAAAAGCGGCAGGCCGAGCAGGCGCGCCGCCACGCCCCCCGGGCCGGTGACATAGCCGCCCAGACCGATCACGGCATCGGCCCGCACGGCACGCAACACACGCATGGCAGCCAGCACCGCACGCGCAACCTTGAACGGCGCCAGCAACAGACGGGCCAGCCCCTGCCCGCGCACGCCGCTGACGTCCAGATAGGTGATGGCAAAGCCGCGCGCAGGCACGAGGTCGGCCTCGATGCCGGCACGCGTGCCCAGCCAGTGAATGGCAATGCCGCGTGCACGCAGGGCTTCGGCCACCGCCAATGCCGGAAAGACATGGCCGCCGGTGCCGCCGGCCATCACCACCACGCTTTTCACCTCAGCGCGCACGACGACCTCCCGCTGCGGCGGCGAACGCCGTGTTCTCGCTGTCGATGCGCAGCAGCAACGCCAGCATGGCGAACATCACGAGCAGGCTGGTGCCGCCATAGCTCACCAGCGGCAGCGTCAGACCCTTGGTGGGGAAAAGCCCCATGTTCACACCCAGGTTCACAAGTGCCTGCACGCCGATCAGGCAGGACAGGCCATAGGCACTGTAGGCGGCAAAGTAGCGCCCGCCGGCTTCGGCAACACGACCGATGGCCAGACCCGAGCGCACCAGCATCCAGAACAGCGCCAGCACGAGCAGCACGCCAGCCAGGCCGAACTCCTCGGCATAGACGGCAAACACGAAATCGGTATGCGCTTCCGGCAAATAGAAAAGTTTCTGCACGCTGTGGCCGAGCCCCACGCCGAACCATTCGCCGCGACCAAAGGCAATCAGGCTCTGTGCGAGCTGGTAACCGGAATCGAACTGGTTGGCCCAAGGATCGGTAAAAGACAGCAGGCGCTTCATGCGATAGGGCTCCATCACCAGCGCCAGCGCCCCCATCACCAGCACGAAGCTGATCAGCGCAATGAACTGCAGCAAGGGCGTACCGGCGAGAAAGAGCATGGCCAGCACCGAAGCCACGATAACCATGCTGGCACCGAAGTCAGGCTCCAGCAGCAACAGCAGCACGGCCATGCCGACCACGAGCATCGGCTTGAGGAAGCCGGAAAGCTGCGAGCGGACCTCGTCCTGGCGGCGCACCAGATAGGCGCTGATGTAGGCCAGCACCGCGAGCTTGGCGAACTCGGAAGGCTGGAAGGTGAGCGGACCGAGGCCGATCCAGCGCATGCTGCCATTGATGCGGCGACCGATGCCGGGCACCAGCACCAGCACCAGCAGGACAAAGGCCACCCCGAGCAGCAGGCCGGAGCGGCGCTGCCAGAAATCCAGTGGCACGCGCAGCACGACGGCGGCAGCGACCAGACCCAGGCAGAGGTAGAACAGGTGGCGCTTCAGGAAAAAGAAGGCATCGCCATACTGCGTTTCCGCCACGCCCATCGACGCTGACGCCACCATCACGAGGCCGAGGCAGGCCAGCGCCCCTGCAGACAGCAGCAGCAGGTGGCGCGAGGTGACACCTTCGAAGAAAGTGGCCGCAGGCAGGGCGATCGCCTTCATGCGCCACCTCCGGCAAGCTGGTGCACGGCCGCGACGAACTGATCGCCACGATCCTCGTAATGCTTGAACATGTCGAAGCTGGCGCAGGCGGGCGACAGCAGCACGGCGTCACCCGGTTGTGCCGCCTCGCGTGCCGCCACCACAGCCTCACGCAACGTCGCCGCCATGACGCGCGGCACGGATGTCGCGACAGCATCGGCAATCTTGGGGCCGTCCTCGCCGATCAGCACCAGCAGGCGCGCATGGCGCGCAAGCGGCGCCGACAGCGGCGAAAAATCCTGACCTTTGCCGACACCGCCGGCGATCAGCACCAGCTTGCCGTCGATGGCAGCGCCGAGGCCGCTGATCGCTGCCAGGCTGGCACCGACATTGGTGCCCTTGGAGTCGTTGTACCAGGCCACGCCATCCTGCTCGTGCACCAGCTGGCAGCGGTGCGGCAGACCGGGAAACTCGCGCAGCGTGGCCAGCATGGCGTCCATTGGCAGGCCGACGGCAGCGCCGAGCGCAAGGCAGGCCAGCGCGTTGGCGATGTTGTGCTCGCCGCGGATCTTCATCTCGCGCACCGGCAACAAGGCGTCGCGGCCGGATGCCAGCCACTGCTCGCCGTCGCGCCGCAAAACGCCGAAATGACCAAGGTCGGGGGCATTGAGTCCGAAACTCGTGCCCGGCACGGCCGCATCGATCAGCGGCACCGTGAGCGCATCGTCACGGTTCACCACATAACGCTGGCAGTTGCGGAAAATGCGGTGCTTGGCGCGGTGGTAGTCCTGCATGGACGCATAGCGGTCCATGTGGTCTTCGCTGATATTGAGCACCACTGCCACGGCGGCGCGCAGGGCATGGGTGGTTTCCAGCTGGAAGCTGGACAGCTCGAGCACGTACAGGGCCTGCTCGCCTTTCTCGCGCAGCATGTCCAGTACCGGCGTGCCGAGGTTGCCGCCAACGCCGACATCGATGCCGGCACGCGCGGCCATCAGGCCGACCAGCGTGGTCACCGTGCTTTTCGCATTGGAGCCGGTGATGGCAACGATGGGTGCACTCACCTCGCGACAGAAGATGTCGATGTCGCCCACCAGCGGAATGCCGGCCGCGGCACAGGCGGCAAGCTCGGGCGTCTGCACCGACAGGCCGGGGCTCACCACCACTTCACGGGCGCGCAGCAACAACTCGGCATCAAGGCCGCCCAGGCGGATCTCGACATCCGGAAACTCGGCACGCAGCTCGGGCAAGCCGGGAGGTGCATCACGCGTGTCGTTCACGGCGACGGGATAGCCCCGGCTTTTCAGGAAGCGCACGCAGGAAAGGCCGGTCTTCCCGAGACCGACCACCACCCGCAAACCGTCGCGCTGTATGAGCTGCGTCATGTCATTCTCAGCGAATCTTCAGGGTTGCCAGCCCCGCCAGTACCAGCATGAAACTGATGATCCAGAAGCGGACCACCACCTTGGTCTCGGGCCAGCCCTTGAGTTCGTAGTGGTGGTGAATCGGCGCCATGCGGAAGATTCGGCGGCCGGTGAGCTTGAACGAGCCCACCTGCAGCATCACCGACACGGTTTCCAGCACGAACACGCCACCCATGATGAAGAGCACGATCTCCTGGCGCACGATGACGGCGATGACGCCAAGCACGGCACCCAGCGCCAGCGCACCGACGTCACCCATGAACACCTGTGCCGGATAGGCGTTGAACCAGAGGAAGCCGAGGCCGGCACCGATGATGGAGCCGCAGATCACGATCAGCTCGCCGGAGCCTGCGACATAGGGAATGTGCAGGTAGCTGGCGAACTTGATGTTGCCGGAGAGATAGGCGAACACGGCGAGCGCACCGGCCACCATCACCGTCGGCATGATGGCGAGGCCATCAAGGCCGTCGGTAAGGTTGACCGCATTGCTGGTGCCGACAATCACGAAGTAGGTGAGCACGATGAACAGCATGCCGAGCGGAATCACCGCATCCTTGAAGAAGGGCACGATGAGGCTGGTTTCCACCGGCGTCTTGGCATACCAGTACAGAAACACCGCGGCGCCGATGCCTGCCACCGACTGCCACAGGTATTTCCAGCGTGCCGGCAAGCCGCGCGAGTTCTTTTCGACCACCTTGCGGTAGTCATCGACCCAGCCGACGGCACCGAACACCACCATCACGGCCAGCACCACCCAGATATACGGATTCTTCAGGTTGGCCCAGAGCAGGGTGCTGACCGCAATGGCCACCAGGATCAGCGCTCCGCCCATGGTCGGCGTGCCCGACTTCACCAGATGCGACTGCGGACCGTCGGTGCGCACGGCCTGGCCGAACTTCATCACGCGCAGGCGCTCGATCATCCACGGCCCCCACCACAACGAGAGCGCGAGCGCCGTCGCCACGCTGAGGATGGCGCGCAGGGTCAGGTAATTGAATACCAGGAATCCCTTGTGGTACTGCGCCAGGAAGTCGGCGAGCCAGAGCAGCATGAATCAGTTCCCCTTCTTTTCCGTGAGCGCGTCCACCACCTGCTCCATGCGGGCCGAGCGCGAGCCCTTCACCAGCAGCGTGACCACCCCCTCCAGCTCTTTCTCGAGCTCTTCGATCAGTTGCTGCTTGTCGTCGAAACGACGGGCTTCCGCACCAAAGCTGCCGGCGGTGAAGCCGCTGTACTGACCCACTGCGTAGAGCGCATCTATTTTTTTCATTCTTGCGTACTCCCCTACCTCGTGATGACCGGATTCCGTGGCCTCGCCCAGCTCGCCCATGTCGCCCAGCACCAGCACGCGGCGCCCGGGCAGACCGGCCAGCAAATCAATGGCCGCCTTCACGGCGGACGGATTGGCGTTATAGGTGTCGTCGATGACAACGCGACCGCCACCGAGATCGTGGCTGACCAGACGCCCGGCGACGGGCGCCGTCGCCGCGAGACCCGCGGCAATCTGCGCCAGCGGCACGCCACAGGCATGGGCCAGCGCCGCTGCGGCCAGCGCATTGCCGACATTGTGATGCCCAAGCAATTGCAACTGCACCGGCAGCGACTCACCGGCGACATGCAACACAAAGCCGTAGGCATGGTTCGCGGCCGCATGCACGTCGGTGGCATGCACGTCTGCCGGCGCCTTCTGTGAAAACTCGAGGCGGCGACGGTTGCCGATGAGCTCGCGCCAGTAGGGCGCGAACTCGTCATCGGCATTGATCACGGCCACGCCTTCCGGCAGCAGGCCGCCATAGATCTCGCCCTTGGCCTCGGCAATGCCGCGACGGCTGCCGAAGCCCTCCAGATGTGCCGTGCCGACATTGGTGATGACGGCTGCATGCGGCTGCACGAGGCCGCTGGTATAGGCAATCTCGCCGCGGTGGTTGGCGCCGAGCTCGAACACGCCGTAGCGGTGCTCGCCGGTCAGGCGCAGGAGCGTCAGCGGCACGCCGATCTCGTTGTTCTTGTTGCCCAGCGTCGCCAGTGTCGGCCCCATGCCGGCGAAGATGCTGGCGACCATTTCCTTGGTCGTGGTCTTGCCGGCGCTGCCGGTCATGGCCACGCGCGTCAGCGTAAACTGCTCCCGCCAGGCACGCGCCAGACGGCCCAGCGCGACAAACGTGTCAGGCACCAGCAATTGCGGAATGCCGGCCGCCGGGTCGACACGGCTGACCAGCGCCGCCGCGGCACCCGCCTCTGCGGCCCGAGCCACGAACAGGTTGCCGTCGAAATTCGGCCCCGAGAGCGCGATGAACAGGTCCCCGTCACGCAACGTGCGGGTGTCGGTGGAAAAGCTGGCGACATCGGCATCAAGGCCGACCAGTTCGGCACCCAGATGCATGGCGACCTGCGAGAGCTTCATGCCGCCCTCCACTGCGCCAGCGCGGCGCGTACTTCCTGCATGTCGCTGAACGGGTGACGCACGCCCGCAATCTCCTGGTAATCCTCGTGGCCCTTGCCGGCCACCAGCACGATGTCGTGGCGGCCTGCATCACGGATGCTGTCGTGGATGGCGCGGTGACGGTCGAGCTCGATCCGTGCCGCCGCGCCGGCACCCTGCCGGATGTCCTCGGCAATCGCCGCCGCCGGCTCACTGCGCGGGTTGTCACTGGTGATGAGCACGACATCGGCCAGCCGTGCCGCAATGGCGCCCATCTCGGCACGCTTGCCGCGATCACGGTCACCGCCGCAGCCAAATACACATACCAGCCGGCCTGCGGCATGCTCACGCAGGCTTTGCAGCACCTTTTCCAGCGCATCGGGCGTATGGGCGTAATCCACGACCACGGTCGGGTGCTCGCCGGTCAGGCTTTCCATGCGTCCCGGCACCGGCTGCACCGTGCGCAGCACGCGCGCGATGTCGGCAGCGGGCAGGCCAAAGGCATGCAGGCCGCCGGCCACGGCCAGCAGGTTGCTGACGTTGAATCGGCCCAGCAGCGGCACGTCGAGCGCGATGTCGCCATCGGGCAGGCCGATGACCAGCGACAGCCCCTGCAGTGTCGGCGTCACCCGCAGCGCCGAAATGTCGGCCATGCCCTGCTGGCTGTAGCGCAGGCAGCGCACACCGGTCGCCAGCGCACCGGCATAGCGTGCCGACAGCGGATCGTCGGCATTGAGCACGGCGGCACGCAGCCCGGGCCAGCGGAACAGGATTTCCTTGGCGGCGGCATAGCTGTCCATGTCGCCGTGATAGTCGAGGTGGTCACGCGTGAGGTTGGTGAAGAGCGCAATCTCGATGTGCGTGCCGTTTAGACGGCCCTGCACGAGACCATGCGAGCTGGCCTCCATGGCGACCGCACGTGCACCGGCATGCAGGTAACCGGCGAGCAGGCCCTGCAGCGTGCAGGCCTCGACCGTGGTGTGCGTGGATTTTTCCAGTTCGCCGGGAAACCCGTTGCCGAGCGTGCCGAGCACGGCGGTTTTCTCGCCAAGACGGTTCAGGCAGGTGGCCAGCAGGTTGGCGACACTGGTCTTGCCGTTGGTGCCGGTGACGGCCAGCACGCGCAACTGCCGTGACGGCTCGTCGTGGAAGCGCGCCGCAATCGGTCCGAGTTCCGCCCCGAGATTCTCGATGGCCAGCACCGGCACGCCATCGATGACGTCATCCGTGGGCAGGCGGGCGTCGGCATCGGCGAGCACTGCGGCGGCGCCGGCGGCAATCGCGGCGGCGATGAAATCGCGCCCATCACGCTCGCCCCCCTTCACGGCCGCGAACAGCATGCCGGGACGTACGGCACGACTGTCGGTGACGATGGCACTCACCGCGACGCCGGCATGGGCGGCACTGACGGAAGGCCAGAGTTCGCGCAGGGTCTTCATGCTCACACCCCCTGCCCCGGCAACTGGCCCTGGCGGGCGAGATGCTCGGCACTGCGGTCCGGCTCGATATTCATCATGCGCAGTGTCTCGGCCATGATGCGCGAGAACACCGGCGCGGCCACGAGGCCGCCGTAGTACTGGCCGTTGCTGGGGCTGTCGATGACCACGGCCAGCACCACGCGCGGATCACTGGCCGGCGCCAGGCCGACGAAGGTCGACATGTACTGGTCGGTGGCGTAACCACCACCCTGCGCCTTGTGCGCGGTGCCGGTCTTGCCGGCGATGCGGTAGCCGGGCACGGCGGCACGCAGCGCCGTGCCGTCAGACGTCACCACCGACTCCATCATCGGGATCAGGCGGCGCGCGATCTCGGCATCGAGCACGCGCTCACCCGCCACCGGCGCCTCGACTTTCGTGAAGCTGACCGGACGTGCAATGCCACCGCTGGCGATGGTGGCGTAGGCCTGCGCGAGTTGCAGCGCGGTGGTGGTCAGGCCGTAGCCGTAGGACATGGTGGCCAGCTCCACCGGCCGCCAGCGCGCCGGCGGCTGCAGGCGGCCGGCGCTCTCGCCGGGGAAACCGGAGCCGGTGGCCTTGCCGAAACCGAGCCGGGCGAGGAAGGTCGGGAAGGTTTCCGGCGGCAGCGACAGCACGATCTGCGCCGTACCCACGTTGCTCGACTTGGTGATGATGGTGGCAAGGTCGATCACGCCGTAGTTGTGGTGGTCACGCACCAGCTTGTCGTAGACGCGATAGGTGCCGGGATTGGTGTCGAAGCGGCTGGCTGGCGTGTACTTGCCGCTCTCCAGGCCGGCTGCCACGGTAAACGGCTTGATCGTCGAGCCCGGCTCGAACATGTCGGTGACGGCACGGTTGCGCAGCTCTTCCGGCTTCAGGCGCGTGCGGTTGTTCGGGTTGTAGGAAGGCTGGTTGACCATGGCCAGCACTTCGCCGGTGTGCACATCGAGCGCCACGGCGGTGCCGGCGCGCGCACCATGTTTCTCGATGGCAGTGGCCAGCTCGCGATAGGCAAGATACTGCGTGCGTGCATCGAAGCTCAGGTGGATGTCCTGACCCGGGCGCGCCGGACGCAGCAGCGCCACATCCTTGAGCTTGCGACCCTTGAGGTCGCGCAGCACGCGCTTGGCCCCGGGCACGCCACGCAGCTTTTCCTCGAACGCCAGTTCCAGGCCTTCCTGACCGGCATCGTCGAGATTGGTGAAACCGATGATGTGCGCCGCGACCTCGCCTTCGGGATAGAAGCGGCGGTATTCGGTCAGGCCATAAACGCCCGGCAACTCCTGCGCCAGCACGGCATCGGCCGCCTCCGGCGACAGGTGGCGTTTTACGTAGAGGAAACCGCGACTGCGGTTGGCCTCGAGACGGGAGCGCAGTGCTCCCGGTGCCAGATCCAGTGCAGCCGCGAGCTTCGCGGCATCAAGCCCGCGCTCGGCGGCCTCGCGCGGATTCACCCAGATCGACACCACCGGCGTACTGACTGCCAGCGGCAGGCCGTTGCGGTCGCGCAGGATGCCGCGGTGTGCCGGAATGGTTTCCACGCGCAGCATGCGCGCATCGCCCTGCTTGCGCAGGAACTCCTGGTCGACCACATGCAGGTAGGCGGCACGCACCGCCATACCGGCAAAGGCCAGCAGCACGACCGCGCCCAGCAGGCGGTGACGTCCGGCGAAGACCAGGCCCGGCGCACTCATTTCTGTCGCACCATGATGATTTCGTGGGGCGCGGGATTGCGCATCTGCAATTGCTCGGTCGCCAGGCGACCGATACGGCCATAGGCGCCCCAGGCGTGTTGCTCGAGCAGCAACTGGCCCCATTCGGTCTCCAGCCGGTCGCGTTCGGCCTGCTGTTTCTGCAGGTCATGCAGGTAAAGCCGCGACTTGTGCACGCTATAGGCAACACCAATACCGGAGCTGAGCAGCGTGAGCACGATGACCGCCGCAAACACGCCCCCCTGATGCGGGGCCAGATGCTGCTGCCAAAGCTGACGGGCGAGGGCATTCATCAGGCCGCCTCCGCACATTTTTCCGCGACGCGCAGGCGCGCACTGCGGGCCCGCGGATTGGCCGCCACTTCCGCTGCAGAAGGTTCGATGGCTTTGCCCACGATGCGCAGTCGCGGCTTCAGCATGTCGACGGTCACCGGCAGCCCCGGCGGAAAATCGTCGCCACGCGCCTCTTTCTGGAAGAACTGTTTCACCAGACGGTCTTCCAGCGAATGGAAGCTGATCACGGCGAGCCGGCCGCCCGGCCGCAACGCAGCGAGTGCATCACGCAGGAAAACGCTGATGTCACCCAGTTCGTTGTTGACGGCAATGCGGATGGCCTGGAACACGCGGGTGGCAGGATGCTTGTGTTTTTCCCAGGCGGGATGTGCCGCCGCAACAATCTCGGCCAGCACGCGGGTGCGGGTGATCGGGGCCTCGGCGCGCGCCCGCACGATGGCGCGTGCAATGCGGCGCGAGTGGCGCTCTTCGCCGTACTCGAAGAACACGCGCGCCATTTCGGTCTCGTCGACGCGTGCCAGCCAGTCGGCCGCGCTCTCGCCCGACGAACTGTCCATGCGCATGTCGAGCGGACCGTCGTTCATGAAGCTGAAGCCGCGCGTGGCATCGTCCAGCTGCGGCGAGGACACGCCGAGGTCGGCGAGCACGCCATCGACGGCACCCGCCAGGCCGCGCGCAGCGAGCACACGGGCAATGTCGGCAAAGGAGGCATGGATGATGGCAAAACGCGCGTCGCTGGCGGCCAGCGCCTCGCCCGCGGCAATCGCCTGCGGATCCTTGTCGAAGCCGAGCACCCGCGCCGTCGGGCCGAGCTGTGCCAGCAGGTGCCGGGTATGGCCGCCGCGACCAAAGGTGGCATCGACGTACAGGCCGTCGCGGGCTCCCAATACCGACACGACCGCCTCATCAAGGAGCACGGTCTGGTGGACGAAGGTGCTCATGGTTACAAGGCCAGGTTGTCGATGGCGGCAGCAAGCTCGGGCGACGAGAAGTCGGTCTCGTGCACCTCGGCCTGCAGGGCATCCCAGGACGTCTTGTCCCAGATCTCGCACTTCTTGCCCTGGCCGGCGAGCACCACGGCCTTTTCCAGGCCGGCAAAGGCGCGCAGCTCGGGGCTGAGCAGCAGGCGCCCGGTGGCGTCCATGCTGAGTTCGGTGGCATAGCCGATGAGACGGCGCTTGAGGCGGGCGGATTCGGGGTTGGAGGCCGGCAGGCGGTTGAGGCCGGCTTCGATCTGCTCCCATTCCGGGAGGGGGTAAAGGACGAGGCAGCGCTCGCGCAGATCGACGGTGACGACAAACTTGCCCTGGCAGGCGGCGAGCACGCGCTCGTGGTAGCGCGTCGGCATGCCGATGCGCCCCTTGGCGTCCATGTTTAGCTCGTCAAAACCCCTGAACACGTTGCGTCATCCACTCGCTTGGATTTTTCTTCCAGAAATCGCCACAAATCTGCACTTTCCACCACTGCGGCGAACTATAGGGACCGGGCTTGTTCAGCGTCAAGGAAGCTTCAGGCGGTTATAAGAAAGGAAAACGCAAAAAAAATAACAGTAAAATCAATGACTTGACATATACTGCTCAAAATATCAGCAAAGCAGCAAAGCATTATCAAACAATGAGTTACACGCGACTGTTAATCCAAAAAATCACTTATCCGCCAGATAAGAATTTTTAGCTATATAGAAAATTTTGGTGTGAACGACTGGCAGTAAGAGCGCTTGGGCAGCGGAGTGGGAACAACACGCCCGACAGGGCGGCAGGGGCATGTCGGCGCCACGGCCAGGCATGGCCTGACAGCCCGGCGTCCATGCACGGGGCGATATAGAAAGGGGGGAGTCGGCCTGTAAGCCGGGTTCTGTCGAGGACGGTCATTCCTCTAGGCCCGCCGTCGCCAGCGGACTCAAGCGACCTACCCGGTTCCCGCGCGGGCCGCGCGTATGGAACCCTATTTGGTCTTGCTCCGGGTGGGGTTTGCCGTACCGGTCTGTTGCCAGACTCGTGGTGCGCTCTTACCGCACCGTTTCACCCTTGCCACGCGCCCTGCTCGCCTTTCGGCGATACAGGACCGTTCGGCGGTCTGCTCTCTGTTGCACTTTCCGTCGGCTCGCGCCGCCCAGGCGTTACCTGGCACCCTGCCCTGTGGAGCCCGGACTTTCCTCCCCCACCGCAAGCGGTGGCAGCGACCGTCCGGCCGACTCCGGGCGCGGAGCTTACGGAGGCAGGCCCGTCATTACAAGGCGATCCGCCCGCCGGGCCGAAGCCGCGGCCATGACCTGCCCGCCCTCAGGCATCACGCAGGGCCAGCGCCCGCTCGTAGAGGGCATTCTTTTTCAGGCCGGTCAGCTCGGCCGCGAGCGCGGCCGCCTGCTTCAGCGGCAGCTCGGCCATCAGGATGCCGAGCACGCGGTCGGCCTCGCGCCAGTCCTCCGCCCCCGCTGCCTCGGGCGCCCCTTCCAGCACGAGCACGATCTCGCCCCGCTGCTGGTTGGCATCCGATGCCACCCAGGCCAGCATCTCTGTAAGTGAGTACTGACGTATGGTCTCAAAGGCCTTGCTCAACTCGCGCGCCAGAACGATGCGGCGCCCCCCGCCGAACACGGCCACCATGTCGCCAAGACAGTCCAGCACGCGGTGCGGCGCCTCGTAGAAGATGAGCGTGCGCGACTCGCTGGCGAGCGCCGCCAGCCGCTCGCGGCGGGCGGCCGTCTTCGCCGGCAGGAAACCCTCGAAAATGAAGCGGTCGGAAGGCAGGCCCGCCGCCGAGAGCGCCGCGATGGCGGCACAGGCGCCCGGCACCGGCACCACACGCATGCCCGCCACCTGCGCGGCGGCAACCAGCCGGTAGCCGGGATCGGAAATCAGTGGCGTGCCGGCATCAGAGATCAGGGCGATGTCGTCGCCGCTGGCAAGGCGTGCCAGCAGCGACTCGACCTGGCCGGCTTCGTTGTGGTCATGCACCGCCACCAGCCGGGTCGCGATGTCGAAATGCTGCAGCAGGCGCGCGGAATGCCGCGTGTCCTCGGCCGCCACCAGCGCCACCGCCTTCAGCGTGTCGACGGCGCGCGGCGACCAGTCCGCGAGATTGCCAATCGGCGTGGCCACCACATACAGTACCCCTCCGCTCATCACGCCTCCGCTTTCCGCATGTCTGTCCGCTCCCCAGTCCTGCCTGTCCTGCTGCTGGCCCTGGCCAGTCTGGTGTTGCCGCTGCCCGCCGTCGCGGCCGCCAGTGACGTGGCCGTGCTGCTGCCCCAGAAAGGCCGCCTCGCACGCGTGGCACAGACCGTCAGGGACGGCTTGCTGGCAGCGTATTATCAGGACAGCAGCAGCGGCGCCGATAGGGTGCGGCTGCGTTTTTATGACAGCAGTGATGGCGATGTCGCCAGCCTGCTGAAAGAAGTGGTCGCCAACGGCGCCGATGCAGTGATCGGACCGCTGGACCGCGAGCAGGTGCAGCTGCTGCTGACCGATCCCGCGGGCCCGCCGGTGCCGGTGATTGCGCTCAACCGTGCTGACGGTGGCCGCCCCGGCCTCTATCAGCTGGCGCTGGCACCCGAAGACGAAGTCAGCGCGCTGGTGGAGTGGATGCGCGGCAACGGCGTGCGCCAGCCGCTGCTGCTGGTGGCCGGCGGTGACGAAGCCGGCCTGCGCCAGTTGCGCCTGTTTGAGCAGGTCTGGCGGGCCGGCGGCGGCGATGCCCCCGCACTGCTGACGCTGGATACCGCGGCCAAGGGTGGCGTCGTCGCCGGCATCAAGCCGGTGGCCATGCGCGCCGGCCGTCATGACGGCCTGTTCCTGGCCAGCCCGGCCCTGGCACGCCAGATCCTGCCGGCACTCACCTATTTCCAGAGCCGCCTGCGCCTCTACAGCCTGTCCCAGGCCTGGGAGCCGCAGAGCGATGCCAGCGGCCAGCGCGATCTCAACGGCCTGCTGTTCTGCGGCCTGCCCTGGCTGCTCGATGAACCGCGCCCCGAGCAACAGGCACTCTATGAGGCACAGCCCCGCCCCGACGCCAGCCATGACCGCCTCTATGCCCTGGGTGCCGACGCCTGGAGCGTGCTGCGCGCGCTGCGTCGGCTGCATGAGGGCGAGCAGCTGGCCCTGCGCACGGGCCGCCTCCATCTCAACGATCACGGACACCTGATCCGCCACCCCACTTGCGCCGAGGTACGCCATGGAACGGCCACCATCGTGCAGGACGCCGGCCGGCCGGCGCGCACGGCAACACGGGACGGAAGCTGAAACCGCCGCCCTGCATTTTCTCGAGGCGCGGGGCCTGCGCCTCGTTTGCCGCAACTACCAGAGCCGCCTCGGCGAAATCGACCTCGTGATGCAGCAGGATGATGTGCTGGTTTTCGCTGAAGTCCGCCTGCGCCGACACACAGCATTTGGTGGTGCCTTCGCCAGCGTCACCCCTGCCAAGCAACAAAAAGTCATTGCATGCGCAGGGGCTTTTCTCCACCATCACCCGCAATTCGCAGGCATGGCCTGCCGCTTCGACGTGTTGTCGGTGTTGCCGCACACACACGGCTGGCAGGTGGAATGGCTGCCCGCCGCCTTCACGACCTGACCTTCCCACCCATGCAGAAACGCGTCATGACCCTCGCCAGCGACAGCCTGCAGACGCTGGCCCTGCTGGCCGAGACCCAGGCGGCCGAGATCGCGGCCCTGGCCCAAATCATGGTCGAGGCGCTGATGCAGGAGCAGCGCATCTTCTGCTGCGGCAACGGTGCTTCGGCCGCCAATGCGCTCAGCTTCGCCACCAAGCTAGGCAACCGCTACGAGCACGAACGGCCGGCCTTCCCGGTCATCATGCTGGGCCAGGAATCCGCCGTGCTGACCGCGGTCGCCGCCGATCTCGGTTTCGATGACGTCTTTGCGCGACCCTTGCAGGCGCTGGCCCGGCCCGGCGATCTGCTGCTGGCACTGAGTGCCAGCGGCATGCCGGCAAATGTCGGCGCTGCCGCACGTGTCATGCAGCAGGGTGGCGGGCGCGTGCTGGCGCTGACCGGTGCCGAAGCCAGCCCACTGGCCGAATTGCTGCGCCCCGACGACCTGCACATCCGCCTGCCCGGCAACTGTGCCGCACGCGTGCATGAAGCCCAGCTTTTCGTTCTTAATTGCTGCTGCGACCTGATAGACCGCGCCTTCTTCGGAGCCGATGATGCCTGACTTCCTGCGTAGCGCCCTGCCCCTCCTGCTGGTGACCAGCCTTTCCGGCTGCAACAGCATGCTCGCCTCCATGAGCGGCCCCGAGCCCGTGGGCAAACCTGCCGGCACGCGTACGCTCAGCATGCGTCTTGAAGACAGCGGCATCGAGCGCACCGCCGGCATCAACATCCTCAAGGCTGACCCGCAGTTCCGCGACGCCAATGTCAACGTGATCAGCTTCTATGGCAGCGTGCTGCTGGCCGGCCAAGTACAGAATGACGCGCTGCGCCAGCGCGCAGAGCAGATCGTGCGAGACATTGCCGAAGTGCGCCAGGTACACAATGAGCTCACCATCGGCGAAGCCAGCTACTACCTAGAACGCATGAGCGATGGCAGCATCACCAAACAGGTGCAAAAGCATTTCCTGCTGGAAAAGGGCTTTCCGTCCTCGCGCACGCGCGTGTTCACCGTCGGCGGCACTGTCTACCTGATGGGCAAGCTGACCACCGAGGAGGCCGATCTTGCCGTGGCCATCATCAGCAAGGTCAGCGGCATCAAAAAAATCGTGAAGATGCTCGACTACCTGCCGGCGCCGGCGAGCACGACGGCCGGCTGAACAGCGGACATGAAAAAGCCCGCGATCCTGCGGGCTTTTTTGTGCCTCCGGGGCGTCACTTGACCACGCGCAGCGCCGGGCGTGCCGGCTTTTCGGGCGCCGGCGGCGTATCGTCACCACCACCATCGCCGGGCGGGAAGTCCTCGTCTTCGTCGAAGAACATGCCCTGCCCGTTTTCGCGGGCGTAGATCGCCAGTACCGCCGCCATCGGCGCCAGCACCTGCATCGGCACACCACCGAAGCGCGCGGAGAAGCTCAGCGCGTCATTGCGTATGAACAGGTCACGCACCGCGCCCGGCGCAATGTTGAGCACGATGCGCCCGTCCTTGACGAAGGCTGCCGGCACCTGCACGCCGGGGCGTGCGGCATCGATCAGGACATGCGGGGTGAGGCCGTTGTCGTTGAGCCATTCATAGATGGCACGGACCAGATAAGGGCGGCTGGGAGTCATGAAGCAGGTCTCGTGGGCGGCGAAAAAAAGGGATGGCCAACGCCATCCCTTTTTACGCGCCCGGTGCAGGATCAGGCGTTGCGGATGTCGCGTTCGGCATCCGACAGACTGGTCTGGAAGGACTCGCGGGCAAAGATGCGGTCCATGTACTTGAGCATGAAGCGGCACTGCTTCTCCGGCAGCTCGATCTCCATCAGCGGCAGACGCCACAGGATGGGCGCCGCGATGCAGTCCAGCAGCGAAAACTCATCGCTCATGAAGTAGGGCTTTTCGCCGAAAATCGGCGCGATGGTGATCAGGCTGTCACGCAGTTCCTTGCGCGCCTTGGTCGCCGCCGCTTCACGCGCCTTGCCGGATAGCAGGGCGTCCACATGCGGGCACCAGTCCCGCTCGATGCGGTAGGCCAGCAGGCGATTCTGGGCACGCGCCACCGGATAGACCGGAAGCAGCGGCGGATGCGGAAAACGCTCGTCCAGATACTCCATCATGATCTTGGACTCGTAGAGCGACAGTTCGCGATCCACCAGCGTCGGCAGGCAGTTGTAGGGATTGAGGTCGGCAAGATCGTCCGGCCGGTTGGCGGCCGTGACGTTGACCACGTCGACCGACACCCCCTTCTCCGCCAGCACGATACGCACGCGATGGCTGTAGTGATCGGCTCCATCCGAATAGAAGGTCATCGAGGACCGGCGGGTAACCACGCCCATGCTTGCACTCCGTCACGCTCAAAAACAAAAAGGGCAGCGGCTCGCGCCGCGCCCTGAGACGACACGCCCGGGCATGCCCGGGCGCTCGCTGCATTACTTCACGTCTTTCCAGTATTCCTTGTTCAGGAACCAGACCGGGAACATGAGCACCAGCAGGAAGGCCAGCACCCAGACACCCAGACGCTCGCGCTCGGCCTTGATCGGCTCGGCCATGTAGGCCATGAAGTTCACCAGATCGCCAACCGCCTGCTTGTATTCCTCGGGCTTCAGCTCCTGCTCGAGGTCGTACAGCACATGCGGCATGCCGACATCCTTGAACACGCGGTTGTTGACGCCGTAGGGACGCTTCTCGTCCTCATAGAAGTTCGTGAGGTAGGAGTAGACCCAGTCCGGGGTACGCAGGCGGGTGCTCATGGTCAGGTCGGGCGGCGCATTGCCGAACCACTTGGCCTGATCCTTTGCCGGAGTCTTGGGGTTCATGGTGTCACCGATCTTGTCGCCGGTGAACATCATGTACTCCTCGACCAGCTTGGGATCGATGCCGAGGTCGGTGGCCATGCGCTCGTAGCGCTGGTACTTGGCGCTGTGGCAGCCCAGGCAGTAGCTCACGAACAGCTTGGCACCGTTCTGCAGCGACACGCGATCCTTGTGGTTGACCGGCGCCACATCACACTTCTCCAGCTCGCCGCAGCCGCCGCCGGCGGCCGGGGCCAGCGCCGGGGACAGCGCGAGAAGGACGAAAAGAATCAGCTTTTTCATCAGTGGCTCCCCCCGGTCACGCGCTCGGGCACCGGCTTGCATTTTTCAATCGAGGTGTAGATCGGCATCAGCAGGAAGTACAGGAAGTACACCGCCGTCAGGATACGCGCCAGCACCGTGTTGTTGATGCCGAGGGTGGTGCCGCTCGAGGACACCACGCCGAGGTAGCCCAGCACGACGAAGCTCACCACCAGCGCCACCAGCCAGGCCTTGCTCATCCAGCCCTTGTAGCGGATGGACTTGACCGGGCTGCGATCCAGCCAGGGCAGCACGAAGAGGATGGCAATCGCCGCACCCATCACCACCACGCCCGGGAAGGCCGAACCGAACATCGGCGGAATCGCACGCAACATGGCGTAGAACGGGGTGTAGTACCACACCGGCGCAATGTGGTCCGGGGTCTTCAGCGGATTGGCCGGCTCGAAATTCGGACGCTCCAGGAAGTAACCACCGCCATCCGGGAAGAAGAAGATGACGACCGAGAACACCATCAGGAACACGACGATGCCGACGAGGTCATGCACGGTGTAGTAGGGGTGGAAGGGAATGCCGTCCAGCGGCACGCCATCCGGGCCCTTGTTCTTCTTGATCTCGACGCCGTCCGGGTTGTTGGAGCCGACATGGTGCAGCGCCACCAGGTGCATGAACACCAGCGCCACCAGCACCAGCGGGATCGCCACCACGTGCAGCGCAAAGAAGCGGTTCAGCGTGGCGCCGGAAATCAGGAAGTCGCCACGCACCCAGGTCACAAGGTCGGCACCAACAAAGGGCACGGTGGCCGCCAGGTTCAGGATCACCTGGGCGCCCCAGTAGGACATGTTGCCCCAGGGCAGCAGGTAGCCGAAGAAACCTTCCGCCATCAGGCAGAGGTAGATCAGCATGCCGAAGATCCACACCAGCTCGCGCGGCTTCTTGTAGGAGCCGTAGAGCAGGCCGCGGAACATGTGCAGATAGACCACCACAAAGAACGCCGAAGCGCCGGTGGAGTGCATGTAGCGCAGCAACCAGCCGTACTCCACGTCGCGCATGATGTATTCGACGGAGTCGAAGGCACCTTCGCCGCTCGGGTTGTACGACATGGTCAGCCAGATGCCGGTGACGAGCTGGTTGACCAGCACCACCATCGACAGCACACCGAAGAAATACCAGAAGTTGAAGTTCTTCGGCGCGTAGTACTTGGACATGTGGTATTCGTAGGTTTCCGTTGCCGGAAAACGCGCATCCACCCATCCCATCACGTTCTTGAAGAGCTTGTTCATCACGCAGCCCCCTGCTCGACACCGATCACCAGCACGGCATCAGATTCGTAGCTGTGCGGCGGCACTTCGAGGTTGTTGGGCGCAGGCACGCCCTTGTAGACACGACCGGCAAGGTCGAACTTGGAACCGTGGCAGGGGCAGAAGAAGCCGCCCTGCCAGTTGGTGACCGGGTTGCCCTGGATCTTGCCAAGCTCGAACTCGTCAACCGGGGAGCAGCCCAGATGGGTGCAGATGCCGGTCAGCACGAGAAACTCGGGCTTGATGGAGCGGTGCGCATTCTGCGCATAGGCAGGCTGCTGGGCCGGGTTTTCAGAGGCCGGATCGGCCAGCTCGGCATCGACCTTGGGCAGGTTGGCCAGCATCTCGGGGGTGCGACGCACCACCCAGACGGGCTTGCCGCGCCACTCGACGATGACCTTCTGGCCCGGCTCCAGCTGGCTGATGTCAGCGCTGACGGGCGCGCCGGCGGCCTTGGCCTTGGCGCTGGGATTCCAGGATTTCACAAACGGAACGGCCACACCCACGACACCTGCCGCCCCCACCGCACCGGTGAGGCCGACCAGGAGCCGGCGGCGACCCACATTCACGCCGTCAGTACTCATCAACGTACACTCCAAACGAAGCATCTGCGCCCGTCCGCGGAACGGGCCCCGCCCGCGCGCCGGACGACGCAAAACGGGCCTGAAAAAAAGCCTGCGGATGATAATGAAATCACCCACGGATAACAAGGTTGAAACCGGCCGATAACCCGCTGAAACACGGCTCCGCGACATCCACCTCGCGATGATGCGCGGACATAAAAAAAGTGTCCCCGGACAAGCCGGGGACACTTTTTGAAGTGGCTGGGGAACTAGGATTCGAACCTAGACAGACGGAGTCAGAGTCCGTAGTCCTACCGTTAGACGATTCCCCAACATTCAGACCATCCGGAGGGTGCGCAGCACCCCGCGGATTAACGCTTGGAGTACTGCGGACGCTTGCGCGCCTTGCGCAGGCCGAGCTTCTTGCGCTCGACTTCGCGGGCATCGCGGGTCACGAAGCCGGCCTTGCGCAGCGGCGACTTCAGTTCTTCGCTGTACTCGATCAGGGCACGGGTGATGCCGTGACGGATGGCACCGGCCTGACCGCCGATACCGCCGCCGGCCACCGTGACCTTGACGTCAAACTTTTCCAGCATTTCGACCAGCTCGAGCGGCTGACGCACGATCATGCGTGCCGTTTCGCGGCCGAAATAGGTTTCCAGGGTACGGTCATTGACCGTGATCTTGCCGGTGCCGGCGCTCAGGAACACGCGGGCGGTTGCCGTCTTGCGACGACCAGTACCGTAGTTGGCTTGTGCAGTCATGGCTTCCGACTCAGATCTTCAGTTCTTGCGGCTGCTGTGCGGCGTGCGGGTGCTCGGCACCACCGTACACCTTCAGCTTGGCGAGCATGGCGCGACCCAGCGGGCCTTTCGGCAGCATGCCGCGCACAGCGATTTCCAGCGGCTTCTCGGGCTTCTCGGCCACCAGCTTCTGGAAGCTGGTGCTCTTGAGGCCACCCGGGTAACCGGTGTGGTGATAGTACTGCTTGGCCAGGGCCTTGTTGCCCGTGACCGCGATCTTGCCGGCGTTGATGACGACGATGTAGTCGCCGGTATCGACGTGCGGGGTGTATTCCGGCTTGTGCTTGCCGCGCAGACGACGGGCAAGCTCGGTGGCCAGGCGGCCCAGGGTCTTGCCATCGGCATCGACCACAAACCAGTCACGCTTCACCGTTTCCGGCTTGGCACTGAAAGTCTTCATTGCATTAACGCCTGTTACTTAGGGCTGCGGCAGGGGGTCCCCGCCCAAGAGGACGCGCATCTTACCCAAGCGTCCCGCCTTTGACAACAGGTGCCGCGGGCAAATTCCCGCGGCACCGTCAGTCGCCGGCCCCGGTTCGGATCCTTATATAGATGTCGGGTCCGGACCGGGGCAGGACTTCATCACAATCAACGGGTTACCGCGCAGCCTGGGCCGCGCGGACCGACACCTCAGGCCAGCACGGCGCGGGCGATGATGGTCTTCATGATCTCGTTGGTGCCGCCGTAGATGCGCTGCACGCGGGCATCGGCCCACATGCGGGCGATCGGGTACTCCCACATGTAACCGTAGCCGCCATGCAGCTGCACGCACTCGTCGATCACCTCGCATTGCAGGTCGGTCATCATGTACTTGGCGGCGGCGGCGGTCGGAATGTCGAGCTTGCCCTGCATGTGCAGCTCCAGGCAGCGGTCGACAAAGACGCGCCCCTGCATGACCCGGCTGGAAAGCTCGGCCAGCTTGAACTGGGTGTTCTGGAACTCGGCGACATGCTTGCCGAAGGCCTTGCGCTCCTTCACGTACTGCACCGTGTGCTCGACCGCCGCCTCGGCCATGGCCACCGCATTGACGGCAATGCCCAGACGCTCCTGCGGCAACTCCTGCATCAGGTAGGCAAAGCCCTTGCCCTCCTCGCCCAGCAGGTTGGCCACCGGCACGCGCACGTCCTGGAAGAACAGCTCGGAAGTGTCCTGCGCCTTCATGCCCACCTTGTGCAGGTTGCGGCCCTTGGTGAAGCCCGGGGTACCGGCCTCGACGATGATCAGCGACACGCCCTTGGCACCCGCGGCCGGATCGGTCTTGGTGACGACGATGACGATGTCGGCATGCTGGCCGTTGGTGATGAAGGTCTTGGAACCGTTGATGACATAGTGGTCGCCGTCGCGGACCGCCGTCGTGCGCACGCCCTGCAGGTCGGAACCCGCCCCCGGCTCGGTCATGGCGATGGCACCGACCAGCTCGCCGGTCACCATCTTCGGCAGATACTTCTGCTTCATTTCCTCGCTGCCGTAATGCTCGATGTACGGCGCCACGATGTCAGTGTGCAGACCAAAGCCGATGCCGGTCAGGCCCTGACGGGAAATCTCTTCCATCACGATCACCGAATACAGGTAATCGGCGCCCAGGCCGCCGTAGGCTTCGCTGACACAGGGGCAGAGCAGGCCCTGCTCCCCCGCCTTGTTCCAGAGCGCACGGTCGATCTGGCCATCCTCTTCCCATTGCGCATGGAAGGGTGCGGCTTCCTTCTCGAAAAACTTGCGCACGGTGTCGCGAAAGGCGTCATGGTCGCTGTTGAACAGGCTGCGGGGAATCATCGTTTTCTCTCCGTTGTTGTGGGTCGCTTGCAAATCAGGGGCGGTGCTCGCGCGCCAGGAATTCCTGCGATTGCATTTCAAGCAAGCGCGAACGCGTGCGCTGGAATTCGAAGGCCAGCTTGTTGCCGGTATAAAGCCCGTCGATGGGCGCCTCGGCCGACATGATCAGTTTCACCGAACGGTCGTAGAACTCGTCGACCAGGTTGATGAAGCGACGGGCGGCATCATTCAGGCGGTCATCCATCACCGGCACGTTGGCCAGCAGCACGGTGTGATACTCTCGCGCCAGCTCGATGAAATCCGGGGCCGAGCGCGCCGCAACGCAGAGCTCGGCAAACGTGGTCCACAGCACGTCGTCGGTGCAGGCGATGACGTCGATGTGGCGGTCGTTGATGACGATGGGCCGGCACTCCACGTGCAGGCCGGAGGTGAGCTCGCCGAAACTCTGGCGCAGGCTGGTTTCAGCACCCGCGTCGAGCGGGCAGTGATAAAGCTCGGCCTTTTCCAGCACGCGCAGGCGGTAGTCGATGCCGGAGTCGACATTGAGCACGTCGCAATGCTGCTTGAGCATGGCGATGGCCGGGAGAAAGCGCTCGCGCTGCAGGCCGTGTTCATACAGGCGGTCGGGCACGATGTTGCTGGTGGCCACCAGTGTCACGCCGCGCGCGAACAGTTTTTCAAACAGGCCGCCAAGCAGCATGGCATCGGTGATGTCGGTGACGAAGAATTCGTCGAAGCAGATGACCACGGCTTCGTCGTGCAGGCGGTCGGCGACAATGTCGAGCGGGTTCTGCGTGCCGCGCAGGTCGTTCAGCTCCTTGTGCACGCGCTGCATGAAGCGGTGGAAATGGATGCGCAGCTTGCGCCGGAACGGCAGCGACTCGAAGAACAAGTCCATGAGGTAGGTCTTGCCGCGGCCGACGCCGCCCCACATGTACAGACCCTGCACCGGGCGCCGCATCTCCTTCTGCAGGCGGAGACGGGAAAGGCCGCGCGCCTCGCGGGCCGCGTCATAGCGTGCGCGCAGGCCGTCCGCCACCTTCTGCAAGGCACGGACCGCCGCCTCCTGGGCAGCGTCATGGCGGAAATCGGGGCGCGCGAGGTCGCGCTGGTAACGCTGCATGGGCATGGGGGAGACATCCGTCATTCCGGCCAAGACAGGAACCAGCCGGTCGGGCGCGCAGTTTACCGGCTGCGGACCCGCACGCAACTGGGCTGAACTGGGACAGGGTCTGCCTCAGGCGGTGCCGGGCAGGCCCCGCAGCAGCGAGGCCTTGAGGGCGGTCAGCTGGCCATGGAAGAAGTGGCCCACCCCGGCAAAGACCTCAAGTTCGGCGCCTGGCTGGGCTCGCGCCCACTCCGCCATCGCCTCCGGGTCCACCACCTCGTCGGCATCGCCCATCAGCACCCGGCTGCCGGGCGGCAGGCGGACGGCGGCAAAGCCCTCGTAATGCACGGGCGGCGCCACCAGCACCAGCTGTTGCAGGGCAAGCCCGGCCGGCCAGCGCGCCAGCGCCGCCGCACACACCCAGGCGCCGAAGGAAAAGCCCGCCAGCCAGACCTCGCGCACGCCCTGCGCGGCCAGCCAGTCCAGCGCCGCCAGCAGGTCGTCCACCTCGCCGCGGCCATGGTCGTGCCGGCCGGCGCTGGCGGCGGTGCCGCGGAAGTTGAAACGCAGCACCGGCAGCCCGGCCTCGCGACAGGCGCGCGCCACCGTCATCACCACCTTGTTGTCCATGGTGCCGCCGTGCAGCGGATGCGGATGACAGACCACGGCAGCGCGCCCCCCGGCACCGGGCTGCGGCCACCACACGGCTTGCAGCGCACCGGCAGGGCCCGGCAGCTCAAGGCGGATTTCAGCAGGCGTGGACATGGGCAAATTCCTGGGCGACGCGGCTTGGCGGGAAGGGCGAATGCTATAGACTAGCCCGCATCGACGAAATGCCCGGCGGGTCACGCGGGCGCTGCAACAGGGAGAACGGCATGGGCTGGCTGCTTTATCTGATCGTGTTCGCCGGGGGCGGCCTCGCCGGCTGGCTGCTGGCCCGGTCGCGCAATCCCGACACCCGGGTCCGTGAACTGGAAGAGCACCTGACCAGCCTGCAGGAAAAATACGACCGCTATCAGGAAGACGTCACCGAGCACTTCGGCACCACCGCGCAGCTGGTCAATGCCCTGACCACCAGCTATCGCGAAGTGCACCAGCACCTGCAGCAGGGCGCGCAGACCCTCTGTGCCGACACCCGCCGCCACGGCAGCAGCAACCCGGGCAATGCCTTCATCAGCCTGGAGATGCCGCGCGACAGCAGCGGCCATGCCACCTTGCTGCATGACGATGCCTATCTGGCCAGCCTGGAGCCGCCGCGCGACTACGCTGCCAAGAAGCCCTCGGACAAGGGCACGCTGGACGAGGACTACGGCTTTCGCAACTGAACGCCCCGGCTGGACGCACGCACAAAAAAGCCCGCAACGCGGGCTTTTTTGTGGCCGTCAGGCGGACCTCAGTCGGCGCAGGGCCAGTCGTAATAGCGGGCACTGCGGCAATCGCTGCACACCGGTACCGGCTTCGCCACCAGCTCGCGCTCGGCACGACCGACGACATGGGCAAACAGGGCAAGGGCAAGGCGGGACAGCACGGCATTCATGGCAGGGATCTCCGGCAGCAGGGTGAACAGTGCCCATGCTGCCGGCGCCCGCCCCGTCGCGGCCAATCGCTTTTGCCTGCGCTTTTGATTGGCGGCAGCTATCCCCGCCGCCGGCACTGCCGCGACTGGCGGCGCTCAGACCGGGTTGTCGATATCGATGAACTCGACCGCGAGGCCCAACTCGGCCGCAACAAAGGCCCCCAGCGCCTGCACGCCGTAACGCTCGGTGGCGTGATGGCCGCAGGCAAAGTAATGGATGCCGGCCTCGCGCGCGGCATGCACCGTGGGCTCGGAAATCTCGCCGGAGAGGAAGGCATCCAGCCCGAGCGCAATCGCCTGCTCGATATACCCCTGCGCGGCGCCGGTGCAGAAGCCGATGCGGCGGATCTGTGCCGGCCCGCCCTCGATCACCTGCGGCACCCGCCCCAGGCGCTCGGTGACAAGCCCGGCCAGTGCGCCCGGCGTCATCGCCTGCGGCAAGGTGGCGGTATTGCCGAGGCTGCGCGGATTGCCGGGTTCGAGCGTCCCGTCGATGGCCAGCCCGAGCACGCGCGCCAGCTGCGCGTTGTTGCCCAGCACCGGGTGCGCATCCAGCGGCAGGTGGTAGGCGAGCAGCGACAGATCGTGGTCGAGCAGGGTTTTCAGGCGCCGCCGCTTCATGCCGGTGACACGCGCATCCTCGCCCTTCCAGAAATAGCCGTGGTGCACCAGCAGGGCATCGGCACCGGCCGCAATCGCCGCCTCAACCAGTGCCTGCGAGGCGGTGACGCCGGTGACCAGCTTCTGCACGGTAGCCCGGCCTTCGACCTGCAGGCCGTTGGGGCAGTAGTCGCTGAAGCGGGCAGACTCCAGCGTGCGGTCCAGCAGGGCGCACAACTCGCGCAGCGCAATCGGGGTGGTCACGGGCAACTCCTCGGGAAACGGATACAAACACGCCTTGAGCCGGCCTCAAGACGCCCCATATTCTCGCGGCAAGCCCTTCCCGAGGAAGTCCTCATGTCGCGATTCAAGCTGCTGCTGCCCTGGGTGCTGCTCGCCGGCGTCCTGCTCTGGGCCATCAACAAGGACGAACCGCTGTTCCGGCATGCGCCCGAGGCGCCCGCGATCAGCGCGGAGCGGCCACTGCCGGTGCCTTCAACCACAAGCCCCGGCAGCGGCGCCGTGTCCTATGCCGCGGCGGTGGAACTGGCGGCCCCCGCCGTGGTCAACATCTACACCCGGCAGAAGCGCCGCGAGGCGGTGCACCCGCTGCTGCAAGACCCCTTCTTCCGCCGTTTCTTCGGCGACGGCCTGCCCGAGGAGCGCCTGCAATCCAGCCTGGGCTCCGGCGTCATCGTCAGTACCGACGGCTATGTGCTGACCAACAACCACGTCGTCGCCGGCGCCGACGAAATCCGCGTCGCCCTGCGTGACGGCCGCGAGACCACCGCCACCGTGGTCGGCACCGACCCCGGCACCGACCTCGCCGTGCTGCGCATCACGCTGGACAAGCTGCCGGCGATTCCCTTCCGCGACACGCCGATGCAGGTGGGCGATGTCGTGCTCGCCATCGGCAACCCCTTCGGCGTCGGCCAGACCGTGACCCAGGGCATCGTCTCCGCGCTCGGCCGCCAGGGCCTCGGCATCAACACCTTCGAGGACTTCATCCAGACCGACGCCGCCATCAATCCCGGCAATTCCGGCGGTGCGCTGATCGACGTCGCCGGCAACCTGGTCGGCATCAACACCGCCATCTACTCGCGCTCCGGCGGCAGCATGGGCATCGGCTTCGCGATTCCGGCCGCGCTGTCGCGCGACGTGATGACGGCACTGGTCAAGGACGGCAAGGTCGTGCGCGGCTGGCTGGGCATCGAGGTGCGCACGCTGGACGCGGAACTGGCGGCGCATATCGGCAGCAAGCTGGAAAAAGGCGTGGCCGTGGCCGGCGTGGTGCGCGGCGGCCCTGCCCACAAGGGCGGCATGGAACCCGGCGACATCATCGTCCAGATCAACGGCAGCGCCGTGGCCGATGCTGGTGATGCCATCCGCCGCATCGCCGCACTCGCCCCCGGCAGCGACATGCGCGCCGTGGTGCAGCGCGACGGCCGCGAGGTCGAGCTGAAAATCCGCATCGGCGAACGCCCGGCACAGCTGGAGCGCCGCAACTGAACGCCGGCTGAAACGCGCTTGCAGCATCATCACAGCACGCGGCCCGGGGCGGCTGACCGGCAGCTGCGGCTACGCTGGGTAAATGCCGTCATGGGCAGGGTCGGCGCCGATCGCGCATAATCCGCAGGCCCGCATTCGTGCCTCCCGCCACAGGACGTGCCATGACCGACAATCCCTACGCCACACCGCAATCCGCCCTTGCCGATGCCGCCGCGACAGATGCGGCGCCCCTCCCCGCCACCCGCCTGCGCCGCCTCGGCGCCAACCTCATCGACATGCTGATGCTG
>DAIRDY010000001.1:34227-56383 GCA_036795935.1 Moraxellaceae bacterium
TCATTTTCCGCGCCTCACAAAAATGCCTGCACGACGACATCTGCAGCACGCAGGTGGTGCGCGACTGACATGTTCCTCGACACCCGCCACGCGGTGGCCACGCCGGAAGGCGTCGATCTCGAGCTGCCACTGGCCGGTGCCGTGCCCCGCGCCACCGCCTGGCTGATCGACCTGCTGATCCGCGCCGGCCTGCTGCTGGCCGCAGGCACCGTGCTGGCGTTCACCGGCCGCTTCGGCTCGGGCCTGATGATGCTGATCGCCTTTCTCGTCGAGTGGTTCTATCCGGTGCTGTTCGAGCTGCTGCGTGACGGCGCGACCCCGGGCAAGAAATCCGTGGGCCTGCGCGTGGTGGAAGCCGACGGCCGCCCGGTGGGCGTGGCCGCCTCGGTGATCCGCAACCTGCTGCGCGTGGCCGATTTCCTGCCACTGCTGTTCGGCTTCGGCCTGCTGTTCATGCTGTTTCACCCGCGTTTCCAGCGCCTGGGTGACCTGGCTGCGGGCACGCTGGTGGTGTGGGCGCCGGGCCGGGCGCCGGCGCCGGTGCTGCCGGCGGCGCCGGTGGCGGCACCGGCCGTGGCACTGCGCCTCGCCGAACAGAAGGCACTGATTGCCTATGCCGAGCGCTGTGCCCGGCTGTCGCCGGCACGCCAGCAGGAGCTGGCCGACCTGCTCGCCGGCCTCACCGGCCGGCGTGGCGACGCCGGTGTCACCCGCCTGCAGGGCATGGCACGCTGGCTGGCAGGTGAGCGATGAGTCCGCAGGAATTCATGCGCCGGCATGACGCCGACTGGCAGGCGCTGGAAGCCCTGCTGGCCGACCCGCCCCCCGCCGCACGTGCCGACGCGAGGCGCTTGGCCACTGAGCGCGCCGAGGCCGAAGCCTCGTTGCCCGAACGCTATCGCCAGACCTGCCAGCAACTGGCACTGGCGCGCGAGCGCCACTATCCGCCGGCGCTGGTCGAACGCCTGAACGCACTGGTGGTGAGGGCGCATCACCGCCTCTACCAGAGCCGCACGCCGTTTGCCGCGGCGGCCAGCGCGTTCCTGTTGCGCGGCTTTCCGCAACTGGTACGCCGCCACGCGGCGCTGTTCTGGCTGGCCAGCCTGCTGTTCTACGGCAGCCTGGGCGCCATGATCACCGCCATCTGGTTCCAGCCGGCGCTGGTGTACAGCGTGCTCGATGCCGAACAAGTGCACATGTACGAGCACATGTATGACCCGTCGCGGCGCGTGGTGGGTTTCGAGCGCGACGACGCCAGCGATTTCATGATGTTCGGACACTACATCCAGAACAACATCGGCATCGGCTTCAAGACCTTTGCCGGCGGCATCTTTGCCGGCGTCGGCAGCCTCGCCATCGTGCTCAGCAACGGCATCGTCATCGGCGCGGTGGCCGGCCACCTGACGCGGCTCGGCTATACCGACACCTTCTGGTCCTTCGTCATCGGTCACGGTGCCTTCGAGCTCACGGCCATCGTCATCTGCGCGATGGCCGGCTTCCTGCTCGGTGCGGCGCTGATCGCGCCCGGCCAGCGCACGCGCGGCGCGGCGCTGCGCGCCAATGCACGGCCGGCGGTGCAGCTGGTGTATGGCGCCACCGTGTTCCTGTTCATCGCCGCCGTCATCGAGGCCTTCTGGTCGTCGAGCGCGGCGCTGCCGCTGCCGGTGAAATACGGCGTCGGCGCCTTGTTCTGGCTGCTGGTGGCGACCTACCTGCTGCTGGCCGGTCGCACGCGCGAGGTTGCCGATGCGCATCGCTGACCTCACCGTGGCCGTGCGGCCGCGCCATCCCTACGAAGCCATGGATTTAGGCGTGCGCCTGGTGCAGACGGAATGGCCGCGGCTGGCGCGCACGCTGCTCGCGGTGGCCGGCCCGGTGCTGCTGCTGGCCATGCTGCTCACGCTGAGCACCGGCCAGATGCTCTGGGGCTGGCTGCTGCTGTGGTGGCTGAAGCCGCTCTACGACATCGCGCTGCTGCTGGTGCTGAGCCGGCGCGTGTTCGGCGCCACGCCCGCGCGCGGCGAACTCGCACGCCTGCTTGCAGGCAGCGGGCGCATGGGGCTGGCCGGCCACCTGCTCTGGCGGCGCTTCAGTTTTTCCCGCGCCTACCTGCTGCCGGTCTGGGTGCTGGAACAGCTGCCGGCGAGCGAGCGCGGCGCGCGCCTTGCACTGCTCTGCCGCCAGCACCAGGGCAAGGCACAGTGGCTGCACATCGTGATGGCGCACTTCGACAGCTTCCTGCAACTGTCGCTGCTGGCGCTGCTGTTCTGGCTGCTGCCGGAAGCCAGCCGCGGCGACTTCTGGACCCTGCTGAGCGACGAGGCGCATCTGGCTGGCGAGCTGCTCAAGCTCGGCGTCGCCTTCGCCGGCCTGCTGCTGATCGAGCCCTTCTATGTGGCCATGGGTTTCATGCTCTACCTGAACCGGCGCACCGAGCTTGAAGCCTGGGACCTGGAGCTGGCCTTCCGCCACCTGGGCGAACGCCTGGCATCACGGAGACCGGCGGCATGAAGGCCGTGACCGCGCTGCTGCTCTGCCTGCTGGCCGGCGTCGCGACGGCCTGTCCGGAGGCGCCCGATGCGCCGGACTGCGCGCCGGCCGAAGCCCTTGCCGAGACCGTCCTGCCCGCCCCGGCCTATGCCGCCGGCCTGCGTGCCGACATCGGCAAGGTGCTGCAGGGCCCGGACTTCAAGCGCAAGGAAACCGTGCGCCGGCTGGGCACCCGTGACTGGCTGCGGCGCCTGCTGCAGGCAGAGCCGGAGCCGCAAAAGGCCGCCCCCGGCGGCCTGCCCGACTGGCTGGGACTCGTCGCCAGCCTGTTCAAGTACCTCGCCATCGGCGTGCTGCTGGCGGCGCTGGGCTGGCTGCTCTGGCACGGCTGGCAGTGGCTGTCGCCGCAGACCACCCTTGCACGCGCGCCCCGCAAGACGGCGCTGGTGGTGGAAGCGCTGGCCCTGCCGGTGGGCGCCGACCAGCCCCTGCCGCCCGATGTGCCGGCCGCGGCCGAGGCGGCGTGGGCACGCGGCGATCTCGCCCACGCCCTCAGCCTGCTTTACCGCGGCGCACTGGCCGCGCTGGAAGCGCACTACCGGCTGCCGCTGCCGGCCAGCGCCACCGAAGGTGAATGCCTGCGTCTCGCCCGGCGCAGCGGCAAGCCCGTGGTCGAGGCCGGCTTTGCCCCGCTGGTCCGGGCCTGGCAGGCCGAGGCCTACGCCGGCCGTGCGCCGGCCGATTTCAGCGCACTGCTCGCGCTTTACCGCCAGCACTTCGCCACGGGAGCCGCGCCATGAACGCGCCGCTCTGGCCACGCCTGCGCCCGCTGCTCGTCATGGCCCTCGTGCTGGCCGTCGCTGCTGCCTGCTTCACCGT
Organism: Moraxellaceae bacterium; assembly: GCA_036795935.1. Taxonomy (GTDB): domain Bacteria; phylum Pseudomonadota; class Gammaproteobacteria; order Pseudomonadales; family Moraxellaceae; genus UBA2031. Next base: position 37,597 of record DAIRDY010000001.1, read on the forward strand.
GCGTGAAACCACGCGCGAAGGCGGCATCAGCCGCGAGGCCCGGCTCAATCCCTGGCTGGCAATCGGCCAGTTGCTCGAGGCCCGCGGCCTGAACGTGGCCGCCAGCCCCGCCTATACCCGCCTGCCGGCGCGCACCGACACCATCGTGCTGGCCAGCCCGCTGGAACAGCTGGCGCTGCCCGAGCGCGAAGCCTTGTGGGACTGGGTGGCCGACGGCGGCCATCTGGTGCTGCGTGCCACGGGCAGCGCCGACGAACAGAAATGGCTGGAAGACCTAGACCTGCGCAGCGAACGTCTGGCGCAGGAACCCGTCACGCCCTGGAACCTGCCGCAAACCGGCACGCAGGCACTGGACATTCCGGACGAAGGCCGGCTGCAGGGCCGACTGCACGGGCCGCTGGTGCTGGAAAGCGACGAGGGCGCCGCCTGGGGCGTGCGCGATGCCAGGGGCTGGCGCGTGCTGCGCCAGGGCTGGGGTGACGGCCAGCTGACGCTGAGCACCGGCTTCGACTTCCTGCACAACCGCGAGATCGGCGATGCCGACCATGCCGCGCTGGCCTGGCGCCTGCTCGATGCCGCCCCCGGCCAGCGCGTGCTGCTGGTGCATGGCGAGGACCGGCCGGCGCTGCTCGCGCTGCTGCTGGAGGTCGCCGCGCCTTTCTTTGCCGCCCTCGCGCTGTTCATCGCCGTCTGGCTCTGGCAGGCGGGCCAGCGCTTCGGACCGCTGGCACCGGCGATGGCCGCCCCGCGCCGGCGCCTGTCCGAGCATCTGGAGGCGGCAGGCCGGCATCTGCACCGCCTTGGCCGCCTTGATCTCTTGCTGGAGGCCAGCCGGCAGCGCCTGCTGGCCGACGTGCAGCGCCGGCATCCGCAATGGCGCCGCCTGCCGGCGCCCGCCCTCGCCGCCGAACTCGGCCGCCGCGCCGGCCTTGAGCCGGGCGCCATCGTGCGCGTGCTCACCGCGACTCCCGACCACCTGCCGCAGCTCGCTGCCGACCTGCGCCTGATCCAACGCCTGAGGAAAGCCCTGTGAACGACATGCCCACACCCCCGGCTCCCGCCACGCCCGTTGCCGCCCCCGGCACGGGCAACAGCGCCGGCACCGAGGCCCAGATCGCGAAAGCCGCGCAAATCCTCGAGCGCCTGCGCATTGAAATCGGCCGCGCCGTGGTCGGCCAGCACGAGGCCATCGAGCTCACGCTGATCGCACTGGTCGCCGGCGGCCACGTGCTGCTCGAAGGCGTGCCCGGCCTCGGCAAGACCCTGCTGGTGCGCGCGCTGGCCAAGACCTTCGGTGGTTCGTTCGCGCGCATCCAGTTCACGCCCGACCTGATGCCCACCGACGTCACCGGCCACGCGCTCTACGACCTGCAAAGCCAGCAGTTCCGTATCCGCCGCGGCCCGGTGTTCACCCACCTTCTGCTCGCCGACGAGATCAACCGCGCCCCGGCCAAGACCCAGGCTGCGCTGCTCGAGGTGATGCAGGAAAACCAGGTGACGCTGGAAGGCGAGGCCCTGCCCCTGCCGCGTCCGTTCATGGTGCTGGCCACGCAGAACCCCATCGAGCAGGAAGGCACGTATCCGCTGCCGGAAGCCCAGCTCGACCGCTTCCTGCTGAAAATCGTCATCGACTACCCCAGCGAGCGCGAGGAGCGCGAGCTGCTGAGCCTGGTCACGCAGGGCCGTGTCGGCGACACGCTGGATGTTGACAGCCTGCAGACACTGGTCAGCCCGGAAACGCTGCAGAGCCTGCAGCGCATGGCGGCCGGCGTGCGCATCGACGACCGCGTGCGCGACTATGCCGCGGCACTGGTGCGCAAGACACGCAGCTGGCCGGGGGTCGCCATCGGCGCCGGCGTGCGCGGCGGCATCGCCCTGCTGCGTGCAGCGCGTGTCGCCGCGCTGATGGAGCGCCGCGATTTCGTCACGCCCGACGACGTGAAGCGGCTGGCAGTGGCCACGCTGCGCCATCGCCTCGTGCTCTCGGCCGAACTGGAAATGGAAGGCCTGCACAGCGATGACGTCATCCGGCAGGTGCTGGACGACGTGCAGGCCCCCCGTGACTGACAGCCTGCACGCACCCGCCCTCGCCAGCAGCACCGCTGCCGTCAGTGACGCCGCGGCGCGCTGGCGCCTGCTGCCGGGGCCGCAGCTCTTGCCCCTGCTCGGCCTGTGGACCGCGGCCGCGCTCGCCCTGCCCTGGGCCGGCGGACTGCTGCCGGCCTGGCTGGCCGCCGGGGCGCTGCTGCTCGCGCTGACGCTGCTGGAAGGCCTCTTGCTGTGGCGCCGCAGGCCGCCGCATTTGGCGCGCCAGCTGCCGCCCAGCCTGCCGCTCGGCGTCTGGCGCGAGGTCACGCTGACGCTGTGGCAGGACGCGGGGCGCGCGCGCCGGCTGCAACTGGCCGACCACCTGCCCGCCGGCAGCGAGAGCGACAGCGCCGCGCTCAACGTCACGCTGCCCGCCGGCGGCGCGCTGCGCCTGCACTACCGCCTGCGCGCCAACCGCCGCGGCACGCTGCATTTCCCCGGCATCGACCTGCGCCAGCGCGGCGGGCTCGGCCTGCTCAGCCGCCAGGATTTCCTGCCGGTGGCGAGCACGGTGCGCGTCTATCCCAATTTCGCCGAAGTCGCCAAATACACGCTCTTGGCCAGCGACAACCGGCTCTCGCAACTCGGCATCCGCCTGCGCCGCCGCCGCGGTGCCGGCATGGAGTTCCACCAGCTGCGCGAATACCGCGAAGGTGATGCCCTGCGCCAGATCGACTGGAAAGCCACCTCGCGGCTGCGCAAGCTGATCGCCCGCGAATACCAGGACGAGCGCGACCAGCAGGTAATGCTGCTGCTCGACGGCGGCTTCCGCATGCGCAGCCAGGACGGCCGGCTCTCGCATTTCGACGAGGCGCTGAACGCGTTGCTGCTGCTGACCTACAGCGTGCAGCGCCAGGGCGATGCCGTCGGCCTGATGACCTTTGCCAACCGCGAGCTGCTGTTGCCGCCGGCCAAAGGCCGCGACGTGATGAACCGCTTCATGAATGCGGTGTTCGACATGGAGCCCTCCGGGCAGACGCCGGATTTCGCGGGGCTGGCCACGCGACTGGAAACGCAGGTGCGCAAGCGCAGCCTGCTGATCCTGATCACCAGCCTGCGTGACGAGGACACGGCAGAGCTGGCGGATGCCTGCCAACGCCTGGGCGAACGGCATCTGGTGCTGGTGGCCAACCTGCGCGAGAAAGTCCTCGACGACATCGACCAGCAGGCGCCGGCGGATGTCGACACGGCGCTCACCGTCGCCGCCACGCACCGCTATCTGGCGGCGCGCGAGCGGGCGCTGGCAGGACTGCGGCATCAGGGCGTGATCGTGCTGGATGTGCTGCCGGAGCAGCTCGCCGTCGGCCTCATCAACCGTTATCTCGAGATCAAGCGCAGCGGGCGGCTGTAAGGAACCTCTGAAAAGCCGTGATAGCGGGATGCCATGCGAGGCGCCCCGCAGCGCATCCCCGAGACATATCAAATGGATAGGCGAGGGGTGAGTGAGGATGCAACGAAGCAGGGCGCCCGATAGCGCGGCTTTTCAGCGGTTCATTAAGCGCCGCTGCCGCCCACCCATGGACACTCGACATCACTGGACGGGATACGTCTGGGCCGCGCCCGCCAGCCTCATCGGCCTGCTGCTTGCGCTGCCGGCCTTGCTGGCGGGCGGCAAGGCCCGGTGTGTGCAGGGCGTGCTGGAAATCAGCGCCGGCCGCCGTGTCCGGACCCTGCAGTGCTGCGCCATCCGCGCCATCACGTTCGGCCATGTGGTGCTGGGACAGGATGCCGCGACGCTGGCCGCCATGCGCACGCATGAGCAGGTACATGTCCGGCAGTACGAGCAGCTCGGCGTTTTCATGCTGCTGCTGTATCCGCTGGAAAGCCTCTACCAGTGGGGTCGCGGCCGCGACCCCTATCGTGACAACCGTTTCGAACAGGCGGCGTTTGCGGCGGAACGGGCGGCTGCCCTCAGTCGCGATCGAGCAGGTGGAAGCGCGGCAGGCTGAGCTGCCAGCGGATGGCGGCGAGGCGGATGGCCAGCACCACGGCCATCGCCAGCAGCGTGGCGAGCAGCGGCGGCAGCACGGTGAGGCGCAGGCCGATCAGGGCCAGCGCGCCGGCAATGCAGGCGGTGGCATAGACATCCTTGCGGAAGATCAGCGGGATTTCGTTGCAGATGACATCGCGCATGACGCCGCCGGCCACGCTGCCGGTCACGCCGAGGATGACGGCCGGCGCCACCGGCACGCCAGCCGCCAGCGCGATGTCGGTGCCAATGACGGTGAACACCGCCAGCCCGAAAGCATCGGCGACCAGCAGGCCGGTTTCATGCACCGGCCGCGTCATGCGCACCCAGGCCACGGTGGCCAGCGCGGCAAGGGCGGCCACCGCGATATAGGCCGGGTCGGCAATCCAGGCCACCGGATGCCGGTCGAGGATGACATCGCGCAGCGTGCCGCCGCCGAGCGCGGTCAGCGTCGCAATCACCAGCACCCCGAAAATGTCCAGCGACTTGCGACCCGCCATCAGCGCGCCGCTGACCGCGAACACCGCGACGCCGAACAGGTCGGCGGCATACAGGAAGGCGGGCATGGTCATGCGCTCCGCAACGGGACAGGGCACTCATTCTGCACGGCGATCGCCGCGCTGTCGCCGGCACGGGGAGCGCAGGGAGTGACCGGGCAGCGCCTCAGACTATCGCGCGCAGCGCCGTCACCAGCGCGGCATTCTGCCCGGGCGTGCCGATGCTGATGCGCAGGAAGCGGTCGATGCGCGGCTTCTGGAAATGGCGCACCAGCACCGCGCGTTCGCGCAGAGCCTGCGCCAGTGCCGCCCCCTCGTGCGCCGGATGCCGTGCAAACACGAAATTGGCCGCCGATGGCAGCACCTCGAAACCGAGGCCTTCGAGCTCCCGCACCAGTTGCTCGCGCGCGTCGATGACGGCGGCACAGGTCTGCTGAAAATAGTCACGGTCGGCAAAGGCGGCCGCCGCACCGGCCAGCGCCATGCGCCCGAGCGGATAGGAATTGAAGCTGTTCTTGATGCGCTCCAGCGCCTCGACGAGATCGGGATGCCCGACCGCAATGCCGACACGCAGCCCGGCCAGCGAGCGCGACTTGGACAGCGTTTGCGTCACCAGCAGGTTGGGGAATTCCTGCACCAGCGCAATCGCGCTCTCGCCGCCGAAATCGACATAGGCCTCGTCGACCACGACGACAGATTCCCTGTTGCGCTCCAGCAGACCGCGGATGGCGGCGAGCGGCGCCAGCACGCCGGTGGGGGCATTCGGGTTCGGGAAGATGATGCCGCCGTTGGGCCGCGCATAGTCCGTGAAGTCGATCTCGAACTTCGCGTTCAGCGGCAAGGTGCAAAAAGGCACACCATACAGGCCGCAGTACACCGGATAGAAGCTGTAGGTGATGTCCGGGAACAGCACCGGCTGTTCATGCTTGAGCAGGCCATGAAAAACATGGGCCAGCACTTCATCGGAGCCATTGCCGACAAAGACATGGTCCTGCGGCACGCCGTAGTAATCGGCCACGGCGCGCTTCAGCACCTCGCCGTTCGGGTCCGGGTACAGGCGCAGCTCGTCACCGAGCGCCGCCTGCATGGCGGCCAGCGCCAGAGGCGAAGGTCCGTAGGGGTTCTCGTTGGTGTTGAGCTTCACGAGATTGGCGATCTTCGGCTGCTCGCCCGGCACATAGGGCACGAGGTCGTGAACGAAGGCGCTCCAGAATTTGCTCATGGCATCCGTTGAAAAGTGAATGGGTGAACGTGAATGGTGAACCATGATCCGTTTTTGCCTGCGCGACGCGTCGTTGCCGGCACGCTGCGCCGCACAGGCCCGAGGGCTCACCCCTTGAGGATGCGGTACTCGGCCGAGCGCGCATGCGCCTCCAGGCTTTCGCCGCGCGCCAGCACCGAGGCCACCTGCCCCAGCACCGAGGCACCGGCCGGCGAGCAGCCGATCAGGCTGCTGCGCTTCTGGAAGTCGTAGACACCGAGCGGCGAGGAAAAGCGCGCCGTGCCCGAGGTCGGCAACACGTGGTTGGGGCCGGCGCAGTAGTCGCCCAGCGCCTCCGGCGTGTGCCGGCCGAGAAAAATGGCCCCGGCATGACGGATCTCCGGCAGCAGCGCTTCCGGCGCCGCCACCGACAGTTCGAGGTGCTCGGGAGCAATGCGGTTGATCAGCGCCAGCGCCTCGTCACGATCGCGCACCTTGATCAGCGCGCCTCGATTGGCCAGTGCCACGCGCGCAATGTCCTGGCGCGCCAGTGTCGGCAGCAGCTTCTCGATGCTGGCATAGACCGCGGCAAGAAAATCCTCGCGCTCGCTGAGCAAGATGGCCTGCGCCTGCTCGTCGTGCTCGGCCTGGGAGAACAGGTCCATGGCAATCCAGTCCGGGTCGGTCTCGCCGTCGCAATAGATCAGGATTTCCGAAGGCCCGGCAATCATGTCGATGCCGACCTGGCCGAAGACCATGCGCTTGGCCGTGGCCACATAGATATTGCCGGGGCCGACGATCTTGTCGACGCGCGGCACCGTGGCCGTGCCGTACGCGAGCGCGGCCACCGCCTGCGCACCGCCGACGGTGAACACGCGATCGACACCGGCCAGGTGTGCGGCCGCAAACACCAGCTCGTTGATTTCGCCGCGCGGCGTCGGCACCACCATGATGATCTCGCGCACGCCGGCCACCTTGGCCGGCAGCGCATTCATCAGCACCGACGAGGGATAGGAAGCCTTGCCGCCCGGCACATAGATGCCGACACGGTCCAGCGGCGTCACCTGCTGGCCGAGCACGGTGCCGTCCTCTTCGGTATACGACCAGGACAGCTGCTGCTGCCGCTCGTGGTAAGTGCGCACGCGGTCGCAGGCGGTGGCCAGCGCCACGCGCTGGGCCTCGGGCAGGCCGTCATGGGCGGCGCGCAGGCGCGCGGCCGGGACTTCCAGATGGGTGGCGTCGCGCACATCAAGGGCATCAAAGCGCTGCGTGAATTCCAGCAGCGCGGCATCGCCCTCGCGGCGCACGCGCCCGACAATGTCAGTCACCGCGGCGAGCACGCCGGCATCACTGACCGCCTCCCAGGCCAGCAGGCGCTCAAGGCGCTTGTCGAAACCGGCAACTGCGGTATCCAGACGGGGAATGAGTTCGCTCATGTCTGCCTCCCGGGCCGGCGTTCATGAAATGCGCCCTGCCCCTTGCGGGATGTAAGGATTCAGGCGGCCAGGGTGCGGCGCGCCACGGCGGCTTCCAGCCGGTCGATGATGGGCTGGATCAGCCCGTGCTTCATCTTCATCGCAGCCTTGTTGACGATCAGCCGCGAGGTGATGTGGGCAATCAGCTCGGTGGGCTCGAGGCCGTTTTCCTTGAGCGTCTTGCCGGTGTCGACCACGTCGACGATGCGGTCGGCGAGGCCCATCAGGGGCGCCAGCTCCATCGAGCCGTACAGCTTGATGAGCTCGACCTGCTCACCCTTCTCAGCGTAGTAGCGCTGGGTGACGTTGACGAACTTGGTGGCCACGCGCAGGCGGCCGGCCGGGGCAGGCGGATTCACCGGGCCGGCCACCATCAGCTTGCAGCGGGCGATGCCAAGGTCCAGCGGCTCGTAGACGCCGTCGCCGCCATGCTCCAGCAGCACGTCCTTGCCGGCCACGCCTAAATCGGCGGCGCCGTTCTCGACATAGGTCGGCACGTCGGTGGCACGCACGATGACGATGCGCACGGCCTCGTGCGTGGTCGGGAAAATCAGCTTGCGCGATTTTTCCGGATCGTCGAGCAGGTCGATGCCGGCCTCGCGCAGCAGGGGCAGCGTGTCGTTCAGGATGCGCCCCTTGGACAGGGCGATGATGATCTGGCTCATGCCGTCTCCTTGCCGCTGACACGGCGGATTTTCGCGCCCAGCGCCTGCAGCTTTTCTTCCACGCGCTCATAGCCGCGATCAATGTGGTAAATGCGGTCGACCAGGGTGTCGCCCTCGGCCATCAGGGCCGCAATCACCAGCGACATCGAGGCACGCAGGTCGGTGGCCATCACCGGCGCCCCCTGCAGGCCGGCCACGCCGGTGACAATCGCCGTGTGACCGTCGACGGCAATCTTCGCGCCCAGACGGTTCAGCTCCGGCACATGCATGAAACGGTTTTCGAAAATCGTTTCGGCAATGGTGCCGGTGCCTTCGGCGAGCACGTTCACCGCCATGAACTGCGCCTGCATGTCGGTGGGGAAGCCGGGGTGCGGAGCGGTGCGGAAATTCACCGCGCGCGGGCGCCGGCCCTCCATGTCGAGCTCGATCCAGTCGGGGCCGGTGCTGATGCGCGCCCCCGCTTCCTCGAACTTGAGCAGCACGGCATCGAGCAGGTGCGGCTCGGTGGCCAGCGCCCTCACGCGACCGCCGGTGACGGCCGCCGCCGCCAGATAGGAACCGGTTTCGATGCGGTCGGCAATGACACGGAACGCGCAGCCGTCCAGACGCGGCACGCCGTGCACGGTGATGGTGTCGGTGCCGGCACCCTCGATGCGGGCGCCCATGGCGGTGAGCAGGCCGGCGAGGTTGACGATCTCCGGTTCGCGCGCGGCGTTCTCGATCACCGTCGTGCCCTCGGCCAGCGTGGCGGCCATCAGCAGGTTCTCGGTGCCACCGACGGTGACCATGTCAAAGACGAAGCGCGCGCCCTTGAGGCGGCCGTTGACCTTGCCGTGCACATAGCCGTTCTCGACGCGCAGCTCGGCGCCCAGCGCTGCCAGCGCCTTCAGGTGCTGGTCCACCGGACGCGAGCCGATGGCGCAGCCGCCGGGCAGCGACACCGAGGCCTCGCCAAAACGCGCGAGCAGGGGCCCGAGCACGAAAATCGAGGCGCGCATGGTGCGCACCAGCTCGTAGGGCGCCACCGCCGTGGTCAGCGTGCGCGCATCCACTTCCACCTGGCACTGCTCGCCGATGACAACGGTCACGCCCATGTTGCCGAGGATCTGCAACATGGTGGTGATGTCGCGCAGCTGCGGCACATTGCCGAGCACCACCGGCCCGTCGGCCAGCAGGGTGGCCGCGAGCAGCGGCAGGGCGGCGTTCTTGGCGCCGGAAATCGTCACTTCACCGTCGAGGCGAACGCCCCCGGTAATCAGCAGCTTGTCCATGTCGGGACCTTGGAATGTGCGGGCAAGGGAAGACCGGTGGCCGGTCGTCAGTTGAACAGCTGGGTCTTGCGCCACTCTTCGCGGGTGAAGGTGCGCATGGACACGGCATGGATGGCACCGCTGGCGATATGGGCGTTCAGCGGAGCATAGATCAGCTGCTGCTTGGCCACCGGGCGCATGCCCTCGAAGCGGTCGCTGACCACGGTGACAGTGAACTTGCCGCCACCGCCCTCGACCTGCACCTCTGAATCGGGCAGGGCGGCGGCCAGCAGGGCCTGGATTTCATCGGGCGTCATTCGGAATTCCCCGGGTTGTGTCGCCACCGGGTCAGGAAGGCATCAGGAGGGGCGACGGAAGGCGCGCATGATAGCACTGCCCTGCCCCGGCGGCGTGCCGGACGCGGGCTCAGGCGGCGAGGCCGAAGGCCTCGGTCAGCCCGCTGACGGCGATAATGGCGCGGCACTTCTCCGGCACATTGGCCAGTTGCAGGGTGCGACCGCCAGCCGCGGCCGCCCGCGCCCAGCGCAGCAGCACGGCCACCACCAGCGTGCTGGCCGAGGCCAGCGCCGCGAGGTCGATGCGGCTCACCGGCTGGCCGGCCAGCAGGCGTTCGCCCTCGGCACAGACGGCATCGGCATTGCCGGCGTCGATATGGCCCTCGACGCGCAGCACCTCACCGTCGAGCGACAGCCGGGCCGTCATTTGGAGGCCTGCGCCGGCTTGTCTTCCAGCGCCCGGGTGTCCGGGGTCCAGCCGGCAATCGCCTGGGCGATGCTGCCGCGGTTGGCCTCCACCGCCGAGGCAAACTGGTTGCGGAAGGTCAGGCCCAGGTTGATGCCGTTGATGATGAGGTTGCGCACCTTCCATTCGCCGGCCTTGTCGGTCTGCAGCTGGAAGGTGACCGGATAGACCTGGCCGCCACTGCCGTGCACGTCCATGTCGACCTGGGCCTTGCTGGCATCGGGGCCGGCCTTGTAGGGCTTGAACACGATTTTCTGGTTGTCGTAGGAAGTCAGGCCCTTGGCATAGGTGCGCACCAGCGACTGCTTGAAGACGCGGGCAAATTCCTGCTGCTGCGCCGGCGTGGCCTGGCGGAAGTACTGACCCATGACGCCACGGGCAATGCCGTCGACATCGACAAACGGCGTGATGTTTTCATCCACCAGCCTGTACAGCGCCTGGGGATCCTTCTGCAGTACCGCCTTCTCCTTGAGCACACGATCGAGCAGGGTCTTGGTGGCGGTTTCCACCAGCTGCTGCGGATGCGTGGGCGCAGGCCCGGTGGCCGTGGCGGTGGCCGCGAGCGGCAGCACCAAGAGCAGGGAGGCGGTCAGTCGTTGCCAGAGGGTCATGGCAGTCTCCTTAGAAATCGCCGGCCGCCGGGGCCGGGTCAGGCTTGTTCATCTGGCTGGAGAGGAACTTGCCAATCAGATCTTCCAGCACCAGCGCCGACTGGGTCTGTTCGATTTCGTCACCTTGCTTGAGATAAGTGTCATCGGCGCCGGGCACGATGCCGATGTATTTCTCGCCGAGCAGGCCCGCGGTCAGGATGGAGGCCACCGCATCGGTGCTGATCTCGTTGACCTCGTTGTAGACCTCCATGGTGACCCTGGCCTTCAGCGTGACCGGGTCGAGCCGGATGTCGCTGACGCGGCCGATGACCACGCCGGCCATGGTGACCTTGGCACGCACGGTCAGGCCACCGGCGTTCTGGAAACTGGCGGTGATGCTGTAGCTCGGCTTGCCGTTTTCGCCGGACAGGCCGCTGACGCGGATGGCCAGGAAGAACAGGGCCAGGAAACCGGCCACCAGGAACAGGCCGACAGCCATCTCGATATAGCGGGAGCGCATCAGAAACCTCCGAACATGACCGCGGTAAGCACGAAATCCAGCCCGAGCACCGCGAGAGACGCATACACCACTGTGCGGGTGGTGGCGCGGGAAATGCCTTCCGACGTGGGCTCGCAGTCATAGCCCTGGAACACCGCAATCCAGGTGACGGCAATGCCGAACACCACGCTCTTGATGATGCCGTTCAGCACATCCTCGTGGAAATCGACGGAATTCTGCATGTTGGCCCAGTACGAGCCTTCGTAGACGCCAAGCCAGTTGACGCCGACGGCCATGCCGCCGAGCACGCCGACGGCGGAAAAGATTAGTGCCAGCACCGGCATGGAAATGAAGCCGGCCCAGAAGCGCGGCGCGACGATGCGGCGCAGCGGATCGACGCCGATCATTTCCATGCTGGAGAGCTGCTCGGTGGCCTTCATCAGGCCGATTTCGGCGGTGAGCGCGGAACCGGCGCGGCCGGCAAACAGCAATGCCGTCACCACCGGCCCGAGCTCGCGCACCAGCGTCAGCGCCACCAGCGTGCCCAGCGCCTGCTCACTGCCATAGGTGATCAGGATGTTGTAGCCCTGCAGGCCGAGCACCATGCCGATGAACAGGCCGGACACGATGATGATGATGAGCGACAGCACGCCGACGGCGTAGAGCTGCTTCACCAGCAGCGGAAAGCCGGTGCGCGGCTGCGGCAGCGCCACCAGCGACTGCCAGAGGAAGATGCCGGCAGTGCCAAGGCCGCGCACGGAATCGAGGGTGGAGGCGCCAAGGCGGCGAACGGCTTCCATCAGGCACGCGCTCCTGTGTCCGGTTTGAGCTCGTCGGCAAACGACGGCGCCGGGTAGCGGAAACGCACCGGGCCGTCGGGGTGGCCGTTGAGGAACTGCTGCACGAAATCCGACTCCGACGCGCGCAGCTCGTCGGGCGTGCCCTGCCCGATCACCTTGCCGCCGGCGAGTACGTAGATGTAGTCGGCAATCGACAGCGTTTCGTGGATGTCGTGCGAGACGATGATGGTGGTGAGGCCGAGCGCCTCGCGCAGCGTGCGGATCAGCGTCACCAGCACGCCCATGACGATGGGGTCCTGCCCGGCAAAGGGCTCGTCGTACATGATGAGCTCGGGATCGAGGGCAATCGCGCGCGCCAGTGCGGCACGGCGGTTCATGCCGCCGGAGAGCTCGGCCGGCATCAGCCGCTCGGCGCCGCGCAGGCCGACGGACTCGAGCTTGAGGCGCACGATCTCGCCAATCAGCGCCTCGGACAGCCGGGTGTGGGCGCGCAGCGGAAAGGCCACGTTCTCGTAGACGGAGAGGTCGGTGAACAGCGCGCCGGACTGGAACAGCATGCCCATGCGCTCGCGCGCGGCGAACAGCTCGTCACGCGACATGTCGGGCACGTTGCGGCCGTTGACCCGCACCTGGCCGGCATCGGGCCGCAGCTGGCCACCGATGAAACGCAGCAGCGTGGTCTTGCCGCAGCCGGAGGGGCCCATGATGGCGGTGACCTTGCCACGGGCGATGTCCAGGCTCACGCCGTCGAAGATGGCGCGCTCGCCGCGGTGGAAAACCAGATTGCGGATCTCGACCAGATTGTCGGTCGCGGGGGCAGCATCCCTGGAAGTGACGTCCGTCATGGGGCAGGAGGAACCTGTCTTCGAAAGTGGCCGGACTATACCACCGCAGGCGCCGGGCGCTGGGTTGCTTCTGCGTAAAGCCTGCCGGGCGCCCCGGGCGGTGGCATGCGGCGCCCGCGCTGGTGGATAATGCCGGCCTTCCGAGCCTGTCCTCGCTCTCACAGGAACCCCCCCATGGCCGCATTCGACTTCATCCGCGCCGGCCAGCGCGTGATCAGCATCGAGCAGACCGCGCTCGACCACCTCAAGCCGCATGTCGACGCCCGCTTCCAGGCCGCCTGCGAGCTGCTGCTGGCCTGCACCGGCCGCATCGTTGTCACCGGCATGGGCAAGTCCGGCCACATCGGCAGCAAGATCGCCGCCACCCTGGCCTCCACCGGCAGCCCGGCCTTCTTCGTGCACCCGGGCGAAGCCAGCCACGGCGACCTCGGCATGATCACGCCGCAGGACGTGGTGATCGCCATCTCCAATTCCGGCGAGACCGCCGAGGTGCTGACCATCGTGCCGCTGATCAAGCGCATGCACGCCCGCCTCGTCAGCATCACCAACAACGGCCAGTCCACGCTGGCCCAGGCTGCCGACGTCAGCCTGGAAATCGGCAAGGCCGAAGAGGCCTGTCCACTCGGCCTCGCTCCCACCTCGTCGACCACGGCCACGCTGGTGCTGGGCGATGCCCTCGCCGTGGCGCTGCTCGAGGCCCGCGGTTTCACCGCCGAGGACTTCGCGATGTCGCATCCGGGCGGTTCGCTGGGCCGCCGCCTGCTGCTGCGCGTGCAGGACGTGATGCACAAGGACGAACAGGTGCCGGTGGTGCGCGAGGACACGCTGGTGATCGACGCGCTGATGGAAATCACCAAGAAAGGCCTTGGCATGACCACCGTGGTCGACGCCGGCGGCAAGCTCGCCGGCCTCTACACCGACGGCGACCTGCGCCGCAGCCTGGACCAGCGCATCGACATCCACTACACGCCAATCCGCGACGTGATGAGCCGCCAGTGCACCACCGTCGCCCCCGGCATGCTGGCCGCCGAGGCCGTGGCCATCATGCAGGAGCGCAAGATCAACGGCGTCATCGTCACCGACGCCGGGCTGCGCCCGATCGGCGCCCTCAACATGCATGACCTTTTGCGCGCCGGAGTGATGTGATGGATGAAGTGATGAACAAGGCGGCGCGCCTGCGCCTGCTCGCCCTCGATGTCGACGGCGTGCTCACCGACGGCCGCCTCTACTTCGCCGAGGACGGACAGGAGTTCAAGACCTTCGACACCCAGGACGGCCACGGCATCAAGATGTTGCAGCAAGCCGGCGTCACCGTCGCCATCATCACCGGACGCACCACGCAACTGGTGCAGCGCCGGGCCCGGAACCTCGGCATCACGCACCTGCTGCAGGGGCGCGAAGACAAGCTGGTGGCACTGCGCGAACTCTGCGGCGAACTCGGAATTGCGCTCGAAGACACCGGCTATGTCGGCGACGACTGGCCCGACCTGCCAGCGATCCGTGCCGCCGGTTTCGGCGTCGCAGTGGCCAACGCGCACCGCGAGCTGCACAGCCATGCCGACTACGTGACCCGGCTCGCGGGCGGCCGCGGCGCCGTGCGCGAAGTCTGCGACCTCGTGCTGCGCGCGCAGGACCGCTACGCCGCGGCGCTCGCGCCCTATCTGGACCACTGACCCCGTGGATGCGCGCAACCTGCTCAGCCTGGCCGGCGTCCTGCTGGTGCTCGGTGGCGCCGGCTATTACTGGGGGCTGGGCCGCAGCCCGGCACCGGCCGGCACGAGCGAAGGCCTGCGCCAGCCGGTGTTCGAGATCGACGGCATCACGAGCCGCGAGAGCGGCGACGACGGGCGCGTGCGGCGCGAACTGGAAGCACCGCAGCTGGTGCAGTACAGCGGCCCCGACGAAGCGCTGCTCGAGTCGCCACAGCTGCGGCTGTACGAGGACGGCGTGCTGGCCTGGGACATCCGCGCCGGCCGCGGCCGCAGCCTGGACCAGCAGCGCGAAATCCGGCTCGAGGGCGGCGTGACCGCCCTGCGGCGCGCCCCCGCCGCACAGCCATTGCGCTTCACCACCCCCAGCCTCACCGCATGGCCGGCCGAAGAGCGCCTGCTCGCCGACCAGGGCGTGCATCTCTCCGGCCCGCAGGGCGAACTCTCCAGCCAGCGGCTGGAGGCGCGCCTCGCCGTCGGCACCCTCCTCCTCGACCAGAACGTGAGCGGACACTATGCCCCTGCCCCGCGTTGATGCCCGCTCGCTCTGCGCGCTGGGCCTGCTGCTCGGCCTCGCCGCCGGCAGCGCCGCCGCCCTGCCCACCGACCGCGACCAGCCGCTGCAGGTCAGCGCCGACAGCGCGCGCTTCGACGAAAAAACCGGCATCGCCGTCTATCGCGGCAGCGTGCTGATGCGCCAGGGTTCGCTGGAAATGCGCGCCGACGAATTCACCATCAGCGTCGACAAGAAAGGCAATGTGCAATCGACCTCGGCACGCGGCCGGCCGGCGCGCTACCAGCAGACCACCGACCCCGCCAAAAGCCCGGTGATTGCCGAAGCCGAACGCATCGACTACGACCTGAAAACCGAAGTGGTGACGCTCACCGGCCAGGCCCGCCTGCGCCAGGACGGCGCCAGCTTCCAGGGCGCCAGCATCCGCTACGACATGGCGAAGCAGCAGGTGGACGCCGCCGGCGATGCCTCCAGCCGCGTACAGCTGGTGCTGCCACCGCAACCGCGCAGCACGCCACCCGCCGGCAGCGGCAAGGACAGCAAGGACGGTCGCAAGTGAGCACCCTCGACGTGAAAGGCCTGGCCAAGGCCTACAAGGGCCGGCAGGTGGTAAAGAGCGTGTCGCTGTCGGTGGAGAGCGCGCAGATCGTCGGCCTGCTCGGCCCCAACGGCGCCGGCAAGACCACGAGCTTCTACATGATCGTGGGCCTCGTGCCCATGGATGCCGGGCGCATCCACATCGACGGCCGCGACATCTCGCACCTGCCCATGCACGGCCGCGCGCGCGAAGGCATCGGCTACCTGCCGCAGGAAGCCTCGGTGTTCCGCAAGCTCACGGTCGAGGAAAACATTCTCGCCATCCTCGAGACGCGCCGTGACCTGGACCGCGCCGGCCGCCTGGCCCGCCTCGAGGGCCTGCTCGAGGAGTTCCACATCACGCACATCCGCAAGAGCCAGGGCATGAGCCTCTCCGGCGGCGAGCGCCGGCGCGTGGAAATCGCCCGTGCGCTGGCCACCGAGCCGCGCTTCGTGCTGCTCGACGAACCCTTTGCCGGCGTCGACCCCATTTCGGTCGCCGACATCAAGGGCATCATCACCCACCTCAAGCAGCGCGGCATCGGCGTGCTGATCACCGACCACAATGTGCGCGAAACCCTGGACATCTGCGAGAAGGCCTACATCGTGAGCCAGGGCCAGGTCATTGCCGAGGGCGAACCCGAAGCGGTGATGGCCAACGAGACCGTACGCCAGGTCTACCTGGGCGACCAGTTCAGCCTCTGACCGCCGGCACTGCCGGTGCACTTCCGGCATCAGCACACCTCGCATCACGCCCTAGCAGTGACCGGCCCACCTGCTGACGCCTGCGACGAAATGCGCCCCGGACCGACTGCTGCCGGGCCGGCATGACGCGGATCAGGCCCGCTTCTTGCTTGCCTGCGATATACTGCGCGCCATACACGCCCGGGACCTCCCGACCGGGCGCCGGAGTCGCCGCAGTGAAACCCACCCTCCAGCTCCAGATTGGTCAGAGCCTGACCATGACCCCGCAACTGCAACAGGCCATCCGCCTGCTGCAGCTGTCGACGCTGGAGCTGCAGCAGGAAATCCAGGAAGCACTGGACTCCAACCCCCTGCTCGAGGCCGCGGACGACGACGGCGGCCCCGCCGACAAGGTCGATGACACCCCCATCGACTACGCCGCCGCCGAGGAGTTGCTGGCGCGCGAGTCTGCCACCGGCGCCGACCCGGAAAACCCCACCGCGCTCGACATCAACAGCAACGAGTCCATGCCCGACGAGCTGCCGGTGGACGCGGCCTGGGAAGACGTGTTCAGCGCCGGCGGCAGCACGCCGGCCGGCAGCAGTGCCGGCGGCGATGACGAGGACAACCCTTTCGAATCGCGCAACGCCGCTCCCGAGACGCTGGCCGACCACCTCGCCTGGCAGCTCAACCTGACCCCGTTCTCCGACCTCGACCGCGCCATCGGCCTCGTCATCCTTGATGCCATCGACGCCCGCGGCTACCTCACGGTCAGCCTCGACGACATCCTCGCCGCCGTCGCCGACCCGGACGATCCCGACGCCGTCGAGGCCGACGAGATTGAGGCCGTGCTGCACCGCATCCAGCAGTTCGACCCGCCCGGCGTCGCCGCGCGCGACCTGCGCGAATGCCTGCTGATCCAGCTCAAGCAGCTGCCCGAGGACACCGCCAGCCGCGGCGAGGCCATCGCCATCATCCGCGACCATATCGACCTGCTGGCCAGCCGCGACTTCAGCGGCCTGATGCGCAAGCTCAAGCTGCAGGAAGCCGGCCTCAAGGCCGCCATCGGCCTGATCCAGACCCTGAACCCGAACCCGGGCGGGCGCATCGGCGCCGACAGCGAGACCGAGTACATCACCCCGGACGTGATCGTGCGCCGCCACCACGACCGCTGGCGCGTGGAACTGAACCCGGACAACGCGCCGCGCCTGCGCGTCAATGCCGACTATGCCGCCCTGGTGCGCCGCGCCGACTCCAGCGCCGACAACACCTACCTGCGCAACCACCTGCAGGAGGCGCGCTGGTTCATCAAGAGCCTGCAAAGCCGCAACGAGACCCTGCTCAAGGTGGCGTCCTGCATCGTCGAGCACCAGCGCGGCTTCCTCGAGCACGGGCCGGAAGCAATGAAGCCCATGGTGCTGCGCGACATCGCCGAGGAAGTCGGCATGCACGAGTCGACCATCTCGCGCGTCACCACGCAGAAGTTCATGCACACGCCGCGCGGCATCTTCGAGCTCAAGTACTTCTTCTCCAGCCATGTCGCCACCACCGGTGGCGGCGAGGCCTCCAGCACCGCCATCCGCGCCATGATCAGGAAGCTGGTGGCCGCCGAGGACGCACGCAAGCCCTTGTCTGACAACAAGATTGCCGACCTGCTGCTGGACCAGGGCATCGAGGTGGCGCGACGCACCATCGCCAAGTACCGCGAGTCGCTGAACATCCCGCCGTCGAACGAGCGCAAGCGCCTGGTCTGAAGCACCCGGCCGTCGGGAATTGATTTGTAACAAGTCCGTGGCATTCTCGTGCCGTCAGCTTTGCCGACCGAACCGTCCGTCAAAAATGCTTTTCCCGACGATGCCGACATGATCGGCTCATTTCCCGCCTGAAACCTCGCAAAATCACCCCCATACTCCGCACCTCCGGCACCATCCGGCGGAGGACAGGCGGTGTTGCCGGCGCCGCCGCCGGCTGTGCTAGATTCGAACCAGACACCACAGTTCTTGAATCGATGCGCCGCATCCGCCACCGCCCCGCGCGGTGGCAACCGGGATCAGCACCAAGGGTTACCGCGGACCCGTCCGGGTCCGGTTGACGGGACCTCTGCCCACGCCCACCGGATCGGCCGGCAACGCCGGGACGCTTCGTCGCCGCCGTTACCGCCTGCCCGCAAGCGCCGGCAAGGCCCCAGCCCAGGGCAGGACACCGGCCGCCGTCACGGCAATGGCCACCGCCCCGCCCGCCACCGCGCCAGCGGTGTTTTGCTTGTCCACCAAGAGAGGAAAGGCCTATGCAAATGGTAATCAGCGGTCATCACGTCGAAGTCACCCAGGCCCTCAAGGACTACGTCCACTCCAAGCTCGAAAAGGTCGAGCGACACTTTGATCACATCACCAGCATGAAAGTGATCCTCAGCATCGACAAACTGGTGCAAAAGGCCGAGGCCACCATCCACATCGCCGGCGCCGACCTCTTCGCCAACGCGGAGTCGCCCGACATGTATGCCGCCATCGACCTGCTCACCGACAAGCTCGACCGGCAAATCCTGAAGCACAAGGAGAAGATCCAGCGCCGGCACTGACACGACGCTCGCTGACGAAAAAGCCCGGGCGATCCCCGGGCTTTTTCATGGGCGCATGCCCGGACTGCGCGTCCGGTCACACTCT
>DAIRDY010000002.1:0-31452 GCA_036795935.1 Moraxellaceae bacterium
GTCTATGACGGCTTTGTCGTCGTCTTCGAGCGCGGCACGGTCATCCACAGTCTGCAGGTGGCCGGTCAGGCCCGTCCGGCCGCCGCCCCTGCGCCAGCCCCCACGCCAGCGGCACCGGCAGCCAAAGCCACCCCGATTCCGGCAGCAGCACCGGCTCCTGTTGCCCCCGCGGCTGCGCCTACAGCCGCACCGACGTCCCCTGCCCCGGCGGCCACTCCGGCACCGGCCCGCCCCGCCGCGCCGGCACCGGCGCCATCCTCGGTTGACGAGGCCGAGCGTGCCCGCCGTGCCGCCGAGCGCGAAGCCATGGCCCGCGTCCGCGCCGAGGAAGAAGCCGAAGCCCGTGCCGCCGCCGAGGCTGCCCGGCAGAAGGCTGCTCAGGATGCGACCCAGGCCGCGCAAGGCCTGAAGCAGGAAGCCGAGGCCCGCAAGGCCGTGGTTGATGCCGAAGCCGCTGCGGCCGCCGAAGCGGCTGCCCGTGCCGCCGAAGAAGCCCGCCGCAAGGAAGCCGAGGCCGCCGCCGCACGTGCTGCCCAGCCCAAGGGCGAAGCCACCTATACCTTCGACCCCGCCACCGGCCGCATCATCATCAGCGAATAAGCCGCGCGCGGACTGCCATGAAGCCGGCCCTGCGCCGGCTTCATGCTTTTGAGGGAGACCCATGATGCTGCTGATAGGACATCGCGGTGCCCGGGGCGAAGCCCCGGAGAACACGCTGGCAGGCTTCCGCTACCTGCGCCGCCTCGGCATCCGTGCCGTCGAGCTGGACATCCGTCTGGCCGGGGACGGCAGTCTGGTCGTGATCCATGACGACAGCCTGGCGCGCACCACCCTCTCCGACGGCCTCACCAGCCGCATGAGCGCCACCGAGCTGGCCGCGGTCGACGCCCTGCACCGGCGCTTTCCGGACTGGCCGGGCCAAGAGGGCGTCCCCACGCTCGCGGCCGTCATGAAGGAACTGGCGGACTTCACGCACATCCAGTTTGAGGTCAAGCCGGCCAGCCCCGAAGAATGCCGGCTGATTGCCGAACGTTTCGTGCCGCTGTGGCGGGAATCCGGTTTTGGTGAGCGCGCCTTCACCACCTGCTTCAACCCGCTGTACCTGCAGGCCGTACGCGAACTGGCACCGGAGATCCCGCGCGGCTTCCTCATCGAGCAGGACTTCGCGGGCGATGCCGTCGCCATGGCCAGCGCCCTGGGCTGCCGCTCGCTGGGCCCGCATCAGGCCCGCTGCACGCCGGCGCTGGTGAGCGCGGCGCAGGCGGCCGGCCTCATCGTGTCCACGTGGACGGTGAACGACCCGGCGCGCATGGACGAGCTGGCGGCCATCGGCGTCGACAGCCTGATCACCGACGTGCCGGCACTGGCCCTGCGCGAACGCCCGGCGCTGTTCCGGCCCTGACAACGGACGTCAAGCCCCTCGTATGGGGGACGGACGCGGCTTATCCACAAAATCTGTGGATAAAGTGGTGGAGAAGTTTGCGGATTTTGGGCTCAAGGCCCGTGGCCAGCCTGTTGCGACGATTTGAACGTTTTTTGAACAAATAAAAATATTCAATATTTTCAGATAGTTATTGATTTCACTAAAAAGACGGAACGATGACAGGCGGTTCCTCTCTGGTTCCACGGTAAGCAGCCACTCTCTGTGTACAACTGCGGTGCACAGGCACCAACTCGGGGCTGTTCAGGCCCTGTCGAACAGCATCCGGCAACACACTGATTCGGCGGGATTATTTCCGTGGCGCCAAGACCGGCGGCGGGCGCGCCGGGACAGGCGGAGCGGCCGATGACAGCCCTCGCACCAACAACGGCAAACACTGACCACGGTCATCGGCAGCTCCTCAGGCGCCAAGCGCCCGCTCGCGCAGGCGGTGGATCTCGTCGCGCAGCCGCGCCGCCTCCTCGAACTCCAGGTTGCGTGCGGCAGCCATCATCTCGGCCTCCATGGCCTTGATGCGTGCCGCCACCGCCTTCGGATCGGCCAGGTCGACCCGGTACTCGCCCTTCTTCTCTGCAGCCTTGCGGCCCTTGCCGCGTCCAGCAGCCGGCCCGTAGGCGCCGTCCATGATGTCGGTAATGGCCTTTTTCACCCCGCGCGGGGTGATGCCATGTTCCTCGTTAAAGGCCAGCTGCTTCGCACGGCGGCGCTCGGTCTCGTCGATGGCGCGCTGCATGGAGCCGGTGATGCGGTCGGCATAGAGGATGGCCTTGCCGTTCAGGTGGCGCGCGGCACGGCCGATGGTCTGGATCAGCGAACGCTCCGAACGCAGGAAACCTTCCTTGTCGGCATCAAGAATGGCCACCAGCGACACCTCCGGCATGTCCAGGCCTTCGCGCAGCAGGTTGATGCCGACCAGCACGTCGAAGGTGCCGAGGCGCAGGTCGCGGATGATTTCCACGCGCTCCACGGTGTCGATGTCCGAGTGCAGGTAACGCACCTTCACGCCATGCTCGGACAGGTAGTCGGTAAGGTCCTCGGCCATGCGCTTGGTCAGCGTGGTGACCAGCACGCGCTCCTCCACCGCCACGCGCAGGCGGATCTCCGAGAACAGGTCGTCAACCTGGGTGCCGGCCGGACGGATCTCGATCACCGGATCGACAAGGCCGGTCGGGCGCACCACCTGCTCAACCACCTGCCCGGCCTTGGTCGCCTCGTAAGGCCCCGGCGTGGCCGAGACAAAAATCGTTTGCGGCGCAATGCGCTCCCATTCCTCGAACATCATGGGCCGGTTGTCCAGCGCCGAGGGCAGGCGGAAGCCGTAGTTCACCAGGTTTTCCTTGCGCGCGCGGTCGCCCTTGTACATGGCCCCCAGCTGCGGAATGGTCACATGCGACTCGTCGACCACCAGCAGCGCATCCGGCGGCACGTAGTCGAACAGCGTGGGCGGCGGTTCGCCCGGGGCGCGTCCGGACAGGTGCCGTGAATAGTTCTCGATGCCGTTGCAGTAGCCGAGCTGCTGCAGCATCTCGATGTCGTACTGCACACGCTCGCGCAGGCGCTGCTCCTCGATGAGCTTGCCGTTGCTGCGGAAGAATTCCAGGCGCGGCGGCAGCTCGGCACGGATGGCCTCGATGGCGGCATGAATGCGCTCCTGCGGCGTCACATAATGGCTTTTCGGGTAGATGGTGACGCGCGGCACCCTCTTCAGCACCTCGCCGGTCAGCGGATCGAACCAGCTGATGGCCTCCACCTCGTCGTCGAACAGCTCGATGCGCACCGCGTCGCGCTCGGATTCGGCCGGAAACACGTCGATGACATCACCGCGCACGCGGTAGGTGGCGCGGAAGAACTCCATGTCGTTGCGCGTGTACTGCATTTCCGCCAGCCGGCGCAGGATGGCGCGCTGGTCCATGCGCTCGCCGCGCGACACATGCAGCAGCATTTTCATGTAGGCATCGGGATCGCCAAGGCCGTAAATCGCCGACACCGTGCACACGATGATGGCATCGCGGCGCTCCAGCAGGGCCTTGGTGGCGGACAGGCGCATCTGCTCGATGTGCTCGTTGATCGACGCATCCTTCTCGATGAAGGTATCCGACGAAGGCACATAGGCTTCCGGCTGGTAGTAGTCGTAATAGGAAACGAAATACTCGACGGCATTGTTCGGGAAGAATTCGCGGAACTCGCCGTAGAGCTGCGCCGCCAGCGTCTTGTTGTGCGCAAGGATGAGCGTCGGCCGCTGCTGTGCCGCAATCACGTTGGCGATGGTAAAAGTCTTGCCGGAGCCGGTGACACCGAGCAGGGTCTGGTGCGACAGCCCGTCCGCCAGCCCCTCGTTGAGCTGGCGGATGGCCTCGGGCTGGTCGCCGGCCGGCGCAAACTCGCTGGCCAGCTGGAAGGGAATCGCATCGCTCATGGGGGCACTCCGGATTGACCGCGCAGTGTACACCCCGGCCCGTGCCTCCCGAACTGACAGAAAACTGACAAAGCGCCCGCCCCGCCCCCTGTCAGCCCGGCGTCATGCCGACTACCCTCGCCAGACCTGACACGGATGCGAGCGGACAATGGCTCTCTGGAAACGCATGATCGGCCTGAAGCAGGCGCGCAGCGAATGGTTCTGCGCGCTGGAAGCGCATGGCGAGAACGTCGAGATCACCTACCTCGGCACCGCCGGCTTCATCATCAAGAACCATCACCGTACGGTGGTGCTCGATCCCTTCCTGACCCGGCCCAACCTTCGTCGCACCTTTACCGCCAGACTCACTCCCGATGCTGCGCTGATCCGCCAGACCATTCCCCATGCCGACGACGTGCTGATCGGCCATGCGCATTACGACCACATCCTGGATGCCCCCGACCTTTGCCGGCAGACCGGCGCCCGCCTGATCGGCTCGCGCGCCACCGTCATGGTTGGCCGTGCCGCCGGGCTGCCGCCGTCACAGCTGGTCGAAACCGCCGGCCGCGAAGACATCAAAAGCGGCGAATGGACCGTGCGCGGCCTGCCCTCGCGCCACGGCAAGGTCTTCGGCCGCATCCCTTTCCCCGGCGACATCACCATGCCGCCGCCCTGGCCGCCGCGCATGGGCGACCTGAAGCACGGCCTGGTGCTGAACTGGGTGGTGGATACCGGCGGCCTGCGCATCGTGCACATCGACAGCGCCGACTTCATCAACGAGGAGCTGGCCGGCCAGCGCGCCGACGTGGTCTGCCTCTGTGCCATCGGCCGCAAGTTCCGCCCGGACTATGTAAAGGACGTCATCCGCCTGCTGCAGCCGCGCTGGGTCATTCCCTGCCACTGGGACACGATGATGACACCGCTGCATGCCGACCCGGACCTGCTGCCCACCGTCGACCTGCCCGGCTTCATGAAGGAAATCCGCGATGCCGGCGCCGAGCCGCTGCTGATGCCCATCCTCGGCCGCCTGCGCTTTCCCTGCGGCCACGACCACGGCGCGCACGCGGAAACAACAGAAGCAGCCCTTGCCGGCGGCGACCACTGACCGGCAACAGACGCTCCCCCCCGTGCAGGGCTTCCGGTATCATCCGCCGGTTTGTCTGACCCCTGTCCGTCCGTCCCGTCTGTAGAGAGGTTTCACCACCGTGGACATCCAGCTGTCTGAGCGCGTACTGAGCATCAAGCCCTCCCCCACCCTGGCCGTCACCAACAAGGCCGCCGAGCTGAAAGCCGCGGGCAAGGACATCATCGGCCTGGGCGCCGGTGAACCCGACTTCGACACCCCGGAACACATCAAGCAGGCCGCCATCAAGGCCATCGAGTCCGGCTTCACCAAGTACACCGCGGTCGACGGCACCCCCGGCCTCAAGAAAGCCATCATCGCCAAGCTCAAGCGCGACCAGGGCCTGGACTATGCCGCCAACCAGATTCTCGTGTCCTGCGGCGGCAAGCAGAGCTTCTTCAACCTCGCACTTGCGCTCTTGAACAAGGGCGACGAGGTCATCATCCCGGCCCCGTACTGGGTGTCCTACCCGGACATGACGCTGATCGCCGACGGCGTGCCGGTGTGCATCGAGTGCCCGCAGTCGCAGGGCTACAAGATCACTGCCGCGCAGCTGGAAGCGGCCATCACGACCAAGACCCGCCTGCTGGTGCTGAACAGCCCGTCCAACCCGACCGGCATGGTCTACAGCAAGGCGGAGCTGCTGGCGCTGGCCGAGGTGCTGCGCAAGCACCCGCAGGTGCTCATCGCCACCGACGACATGTACGAGCACATCATCTGGACCGCGGAAAAGTTCGAGAACATCGTCACCGTGGCGCCGGACCTGTATGAGCGCACCATCGTGCTGAACGGCGTGTCCAAGGCCTATGCCATGACCGGCTGGCGCATCGGCTACGCCGCGGGCCCGGTGAAGCTGATCAACGCCATGAAGAACGTGCAAAGCCAGTCCACCTCCAACCCCACCTCCATCTCGCAGGTGGCGGCGGAAGCGGCCCTGAACGGTCCGCAGGACGTGCTGGTGCCCATGGTCCGTGCCTTCAAGGAGCGCCACGACTATGTGGTGGGCCGCCTGAACGACATTGAGGGCATTTCCTGCTCGGCGGCCGACGGTGCGTTCTACGCCTTCGCCAACGTCGAAGGCGCCATCCGGAAGCTGGGCCTGAAGGACGACCTGGAATTCTCCGAAATGCTGCTCAACACCGTCGGCGTCGCCGTCGTGCCGGGCTCGGCCTTCGGCCTGGGCGGCCACATGCGCATCTCCTACGCCACCAGCCCCAAGGTGCTGGAAGACGCGCTCAACCGCATCAAGAAAGCCATCGAGGGCTGACCGCCGGCCCTGCACGGCAGGTGACGGGAAGCGGCGTGATGCTCAAATCTTCGCCAGCCCCAAGCCCTTGAAAACCAAAACAAAGCCGCCCTCCGGGCGGTTTTGTTTTGGGCCCAGAAAAAGCCGTTTCCGGTGCTTGACCACCCCCGATCGAATCCCTATCATTCGCGGCCTCAAGCAATTCCCCGATAGCTCAGTCGGTAGAGCAAATGACTGTTAATCATTGGGTCGCTGGTTCGAGTCCAGCTCGGGGAGCCAAATAAAAAAAGCCGGTCCTTTGTGACCGGCTTTTTCATTTCCGCCGCGGGTGCAAGACCCGCTGCTGTTCAGCTCCGCTTCGGCGTGACCAGCGGAAACACCAGGTCCGGCTTGTCGAGCAGTGCAAAGAAGCGGACCAGGTCCAGCACGCTGCCCGTGACGCGGAAATCCGGCGACGTCAGCAACTCCTTGATGCCGGCCTGCCCGGCCAGCAGCTTCACCAGCATCGGCCGGGTCAGCGTCAATGTGGCCTGCGCATCACGCGCAGGCGGCGCGCGCCGGAAATTCAGTACGCCATTCCGGACACGGACAACGTACTGCTCCTGCAGGTCGCGGAAATCGAAATTGATCACGAGGTTCACGTCGGCCGCCTCAGGGCCGTTGAGCGCCACCTGGAACATCTGCATGAACTGCTCGGGCGCGGTCTGGTTCAGCAACTCGCTGGCATTGGCCAGATTCACGCCATGGGCAGGCTCGCCGTGGCGCAACTCGTGGGCTGCACTGAGATAGGCGTTGCGCCAGGCCGTGGACTCGGCACGGTATCCCAGCTGGTCGAAACTCCGTGCCAGCAGCGCGCGGGCAGCGCTATTGCCCGGCTCGGCAGCCACCAGATGGTTCATCACCTCCGCCACCCAGCGGTAGTCGCCCTCGGCATAGGAGGCCTGTGCCTGCTGCAACACCCGGTCGGCACCGCCCATGAACGCAACATAGCGCGTTGCCTGCTCGCGGCGCGGCAAGGGATCGAGCGTGGCGGGATTGCCGTCATACCAGCCGAAATACATCTGGTAGACCGCTTTCACGTTGTGCCTGACGGTGCCGTAGTAGTCACGGTTCCACCAGTGTTTCTGCAGTGCCGCCGGCAGGCGCAACTGCTCGGCAATTTCACGCGGGCCATGCCCCTGGTTGGCCAGGCGCAACGTCTGGTCATGGATGTAGCGATAGCTGTCGTGCTGGTCCTGGAGCATGGCGGCAATGCGCGCCTTGCCGAACACCGGCCAGTGGTGGCTGAAGAACATCACTTCGCTGTCGGGGAAGCGGTCCGCCGCTTCGCCGATATAGCCGGCCCAGCGGTTCGCATCGCGCACCTTGGCACCGCGCAGGGTGTAGAGGTTGTGCAGTGTGCGACTCAGTATCTCGGCGCCGCAGAACGCCTTCTTCTGCGGCAGGTAGAAGGTCATCTCTGCCGGGGCTTCGGCGCCCGGCGTGTACTGGAAAACAAACTCCACACCGTCGATGTCGACCTTCTGCGGCGTGCGGTCGATCAGCTCGGTGGGCCGCAGGATGCCGATGCTGCCCATGGCCGGCTCCTTGCCGAGGCCGTTGTCCACCTTGCCGCGCACGCTGCGCGGCAGGTCGCGGCCATACATGTAGATGGCACGCCGGCCCATGGCCGGTCCGGCGAGGATGTTTTCGCTGGTGGCCTCCTCCATGAAGCCGGCCGGCGCCAGCACCCGCAGCTTGCCGCTGGCGACCTCGGCCGGGCCGGCAATCGCCGTGGCACCGCCGAAATGATCAACATGGCTGTGCGTGAAAATGATCGCCACCACGGGCTTGTCGCCAAGATGGCGGCGCGCGAAGGCCATGGCGCGGGCCGCCGTCTCACGCGAGGTCAGCGGGTCCACCACGATCCAGCCGGTGCGCCCCTCGATCAGCGACATCACGGCCAGGTCATAGCCGCGCAACTGGTAGATGCCGTCGGTGACCTTGTACAAGCCGTGCAGGCTGTTGAGCCGGGCCTGGCGCCACAGCCCGGGATGGACGCTGTCAGGCGCATTGCCATGGGTGAAGTCGTAGCCACTGGCGTCGTAAACCGTCGTGCCGTCGGCCGCCAGCACCGTGAGCGACGGCTCGCGCGCGATCAGGCCGCGCTCGGCCTCGGCAAGGTCCTGCCCGTCATCGGGCGGCAAGGCCGCTGCCGCCGACTGCTGGGCGGCAATGGTGGTCGCGGTGGGTGCCGAGAAGCCGGCAGCATCGTCACCGGGGGACGACGGCAACTCGCGGGAGCAGGCGGCAAGCGCCATCAGCGCAGACAGCAGGAAGGGCAGACGCATGGCAGGCCTCCATCAGGTAACCAGGAAGCCAGCCTGCACCCGGCCACGAATTGTGTCCATTGCAAATAAAGTCCATATATATTGCATAAAACACAACAAAAGGCCCTGCCATGGACCTGCGCCGCCTCCAGCACTTCATCGCCCTGGCCGAAAGCGGCCGCTTCAGCACGGCCGCCGAGCGCGTGCACCTGAGCCCTGCCGCCTTCACCCGCAGCATCCAGGCGCTGGAAGCGGAGGCCGGCCTGGCACTGGTCGATCGCGGCCCCCAGGGCATCGCGCTGACCGGTGCCGGCCAGTTGCTGCTGCAGCGCGCCCGCAAGCTGGTTTTCGACACCAGCTGCCTGCAGCGCGACCTTGCCCTGCTGCGCAGTGGCGATGCCGGGGAGCTGGTCATCGGTGCCGGTCCGGTGGCCGCGGCCACCGTATTGCCGCCGCTGCTGGCCGCGCTACGCCGCGAATGCCCGCAACTGGTCTGCCGGGTACGCCTCGGCAAGCTGCCGCAGTTGCTGGCCGCGCTGGATGCGCAGGCACTGGACCTCTGCCTCGGTGATCCGCGGCAACTGCCGCCGGACGACCGCCATGCCATGACCCGCATCGGACGCCAGCATGGCAGCCTGTACTGCCGCCACGGCCATCCCCTGCTGCGCCGTGGCGCGCGCGTGGATGCCGACGCCCTGCGCCACTACGGACTGGCGCTGATCTCGACCGCACCGGCCCTCGGGGACCTGCTGGCCCGCAACTATGGTTTCAGCGCCGGCAGCGAGCTGCCGGTCAGTGTGGAGTGCGACGACATCAGCCTGATCACCCGCCTGGTGGCCGACACCGATACGCTGGGCCTGCTGCCCGATGCCGTCGCCACCCAGCAGGCACTGCGCCTGCACAAGCTCGACACCGTGGGCGAGGACACGGCGTTTGCCGAGCTGCACGTGATATGGCTGCGCGAGCGCACGCTGGCGCCAGTCGCCGGGCGCGCCATCGCGCTCGCAAAAAAACTGGGCGCGGCCACAGGCGGTTGAAAGAAAAAGCTCAGCGCGGAGGCAGGTCCGCGGCATCCGGCAACGGGGCAAAGCGGCGGACCAGCGCCTCAAGGCCTTGCGTGGACGGCGGCGGCTGCACCGCCGGCCCGTCACGACATTCGGCGAGCGGCTGGCGCCAGGCTTCCCACAGCTGCTGGCGCCAGCCACTGGCCCGCGCATGGCGCTGCAAGTCGCCCTGCCACCAGAGCGCGTCCTCCGTGCGCGTGGCGGCGTCCTCGCAACCTGCCACCTCACTGAACACCTCGGGCATGTCCTGCACCTGCACGGCGAGCAGCTGATCGTCCCGCCAGCTGATGTCGAGCCGGCTGCTGCCGGGACAGGTGGACGACATCAGGGCCGGCTGGTCGATGCGCAGATGGCGCAGACGCACGCCGCCACGCAGCACCTGCACCTCGCGCCAGCGCGGCGTATCGGCAGACGCCGTCGTGTCGGGCGCGGCGCTGGCGCGGACCTGCACGCCCTCGATCTGCGCTGCCCACCAGTCGCTGTCCGCGAGCTGCTGCAACCAGCTGGCATAGGCAGCGGCGCGCCGGTGCGGCCGCAGCTGCGGCCGGCCCTCGGCTCCCACCTGCACGGCGGGATCGCAGGGAACGACATCCGGCAGACGTCCCTCGCGCGTCAGCAGCGCGGCGTCATGCCAGCTCGCGAGTCCGGCATAGGGCGCTGCCAGATGCATTTCGCGCGCGGGATAGCGTTCGGGATCGGCACCCAACAACAGCAGGTCACTGTCGAGGTTCACCGGCAGGTCGCCGGGCCAGAACGGCGGCAGCGACACGCGCAGGGGCCCCGCCGGGCGATGCGGCATCAGTCGCGACCAGCGCCAGCCGGCAACGCGGAACCGGAGGTGGTCGGCACCCACCTGCACATCCCGTTTTTTCACGCGCAGCGGACGCCAGCGCTTTTTCAGGCAGATGGAGGGACCGCGGCAGAGACCGAAACGGCCGGTCCAGCCGGGAATGGCCACCAGCGGTGCGTAATGCGCGCTGACTTCCGTGCGCGGGTCGGCCAGGAGTTGCGCCAGGCGCGCGGCATCCAGATCAAGGTTGCCGGCCTCGTCGACGCGGAACACGACCTCGCTTGCTGCCGCCGGCAGCATCACGGCAAATGTCAGCACCGCCAGCAGATGCTTCATGGCAGGCGCTTCATGGCAGGCAGGTCATGGCAACGGCAGCACCCCGATGCGGTCGTTCTCCAGCGACCCGAGATACAGCTTGCCGTCATGCGGCAAGGCCGAGGTCACCATGCGCAGGTGATCGCCGGCGGGATCGTGCAGGCTGGATGTGAGCGTGCCGTTCTCGTCCATGGCCACCACCAGCCCGTAGCGGTCCGGCTTCGGCCAGAGCGCGCGCGGCAGTTTCACCATCAGCGTGCGCATCCAGGGATGGCGCGCCGACACGTCGGCAATCGCCTTGCGCGGTGTCGGCATTGCCAGCCAGATGGTGCCGGCGCCGTCGCTGTTGATGTTGTCCGGCAGGCCGGGCAGGTTGTCGGCGATGATTTCATCCTGCCCTGCGCGCTCGCCGTGCAACCAGAACTTGCGGATGCGGTAACGATAGGTTTCGGCAACAAACACGGCGGCGCCGTCCTGCGACAGCGCCACGCCGTTGGCGAAATACAGGCCGTCGCGCAGCAGCGTCGTCTCGCCGCTGGCCGGATCGTGCACGTACAGGCGGCCGTAAGGGCGGCCTTCGAGCAGGTCGAGCACATAATCGGGCTGGGCGTACTTGGTGCTGGCGTCGGTGAAATAGATCTTGCCGTCGCGGGCGATGTCGAGATCGTCGGTGAAGCGCAACGGCACGCCATCCACTTCCGTCACCAGCGTTTCAAGACGGCCATCAGCGTGCAGGCGCAGCAAGCCCTTCCAGGCATCGCAGATGACGAGGCGACCCTCGGCATCGAACTTCATGCCGAGCGGCCGGCCGCCGGTATCGGCCAGCGTGACCACGGCATTGCCGTCAATGCGCACGATGCGGCCATCATGCAGTCCGGCATGCACACGCCCTTCGGCATCAATGGCGATGTCTTCGGGACCGTGCAACTGGCCCTGCGCCAGCAAGGTGGCGTTTTGCAGCGCCGTATTGGCGGCCGTGGCACCGGCAAAGGGCGGCGCGTCGGCCGGCGACCAGGCCTCGGCGTCCAGTGTCGGCGTAGCGAACCACCAGACGGCAAGCAGTGCGGGAGCCAGTCCCGCCAGCAGCAATTTCTTGTTGTTCATGTTCATCCCTGTGGCGGCAGGCACAGATGCCCCGCCGCCGGGATTCTGCAGCAGATGGTGGCCGTGCGCGACAGCCACCAGCCGGCGCACCTACGGTACCAGCACAACCTTGCCGGTGACGCGTCGCTCCATCAGCGCCCGCAGCGCGAGCGCGGCATCGGCCAGCGGATAGCTGGCGGAGACATGCGGGCGCAATTCGCCGGCCATCAGCCACTGGAAAAGCTGCATGCCGTTGGCCATGTTGGCCTGCGGCTCGCGCGCGGCAAAATCGCCCCAGAAAACACCGAGGATGGCGCAACCCTTGAGCAGCGGCAGGTTGAGCGGAATTTTCGGGATGTCACCGGCGGCAAAGCCGACCACCAGATAGCGGCCCTTCCACGCGATGCTGCGCAGCGCCGGCTCGGCATGTTCGCCACCGACCGGGTCGTAAATCACATCGGCGCCGTTACCCGCGGTCAACTCTTTCACGCGCGCCTTCAGGTCTTCGCTCGTGTAGTTGATACATTCATCCGCGCCATGCTGGCGGCAGACGTCCAGTTTTTCAGCACTCGAAGCGGCGGCAATCACGCGCGCGCCCATTTTCTTGCCGAGTTCGATGGCGGCGAGGCCGACGCCTCCGGCGGCGCCCAGCACCAGCAGCGTTTCGCCCGGCTGCAACTGTGCACGATCTTTCAGCGCATGATACGAGGTGCCGTAGGTCATCATGAACGCCGCCGCGATTTTCGCATCCAGCCCCGGCGGCAGCGGCACCACCTGGCGCGCATCGGCCAGCACTTCCTCGGCAAAGCCGCCCCAGCCGGTAAAGGCAAGCACCGGTATGCCAGGCTGCAAGTGCTTTACGCCCTCGCCCACTGCCGCGACCACGCCGGCCACTTCACCGCCGGGCGAGAACGGCAGCGCCGGCTTGAACTGGTAGAGATTCTGGATGATCAGCGTATCGGGAAAATTCACGCCGCAGGCCTGCACGCGGATCAGGACCTGCTTCGGTCCCGGCACCGGCGACGGCACCTCCTCGACCACCAGGGTTTCGGGCAGGCCATGCTGCTTGCAAAGAACGGCTTTCATGAACACTCCTTCTGACAACCATCTACCCGATCGCCTTCGGCCACCGGTGTTCCAATCAATGCGTGGCCAGTACCAGCGCCAGTGCAATCGCGGCAGGCACAGCCTGCACCACGACAATCCGCTTGCTCACCGTCGCCCCGCCGAACAGGCCGGCCACAATCACGCAGCCGAGGAAGAATACTTTCTGCGGCAGCCCTGCCGCACCCAGCCACAGCCCCCAGACCAGCCCCGCCACCAGAAAGCCGTTGTAAAGGCCCTGGTTTGCCGCCAGTGCGCGACTTTCGGTGGCAAAGGCCTCGGTCAGGCCGAAGGTCTTGCGGCCCAGCGGGCGCGTCCACAGGAACATTTCCAGCACCAGGAAATACAGGTGCAGCACGGCGACCAGCGCCACCAGCACATTGGCAATCAGCAGCATGAGGTCCTCTCCCGTGGAAGCATATGAACAGGGCAGCCGGTTCAGACCAGCAGGTAGCCGCCGTCGACATTCAGGCAGACACCGGTGGCGTAGCTCGCTGCCGGCGACACCAGATAGAGCACGGCACCGGCCATTTCATCCGGCTGGGCAACGCGCCCCATCGGCACATGCTTCAGCAATTCGCCAAGAATGACCGGGTTCTGGGTCAGTGCCGACGCAAATTTCGTTTCGGTGGCCCCGGGCAACAGCGCATTGACGCGGATGTTCTGCGCCGCCGCCTCCTTGGCAAACGCCTTGGTCATGGAAATCACCGCCGCCTTGGTAATGGAGTAAATGCCCTGGAAAGCACCCGGAATCATGCCGTTCACCGAGGCGACGTTGACGATGCTGCCGCCACCGCCCTCGCCCATCAGCGCCACCGCCCGCGCCGACATGAAAAAATAGCCGCGGATGTTCACGTCCACGGTTTTCTGGAACGCCGTCAGGTCAGTGGTGTGGATGGGGCCGAAATGCGGATTGGTGGCCGCATTGTTGACCAGGATGTCGAGGCGGCCATGGCGTGCACGCAGCTGGGCGAACAATTGCTCGATCTGCTCCATCTCGCCGATATGGCAGGCCAGCGACTCGGCACTGCCACCGGCATCGCGGATGGACGCGGCCACCGCCTCGCAGCCGTCCTGCTTGCGACTGGAGACGATGACATGGGCACCCTGCACGGCGAGCAGGCGGGCAATGCTCTCGCCAATGCCGCGGCTGGCGCCGGTGACAAGGGCAATCTTGCCGGTGAGGTCAAACAGGGAAGTGGTCATGGCAGTCTCCAGGGCGCCGGGTTTCAACGATGGCACGTCAGCGATAGGTCAGCAGGGATGGGTCGTCGTGCGCATCCAGGTGCGCAGTGGCATTGAGCGAGTGCAGCGAAATCTCCTCGCCGTTGTAGAGCAGCCGCGAGACGCTGGCATTGTGGATCAGGCCGTTGATGGCAAAACAGTCGGCATCGCTCAGGCTGAGCACCTGCTGCACCATCACGCTGACCACACCGCCGGAGGTGAACACGACGGCATCGCCGCGCCCGGCACAGAGCGTGGCCAGTCCCTGCCGCACGCGCGCGCGGAAGGCCGGCCAGGCTTCGTTGTACTCGCCGTCAAAGCGGCCGTCGTGCCAGCGGTTCACCGCCTCGGTGAAGATGCGGTGGAAGGCCTGGCGCGGTTTCGGTGTCTCGGCGAGAAAGCGCGCGAGCTGCGCCTTGTCGGCAAAATCCGGACGATAGACCTCGAGCACGTTCTCGTGATCGAACTCGGCGATGCTGTCCAGCGTTACCAGTTCCAGCGCTTCGCCAAAACCTTCGGCAAAGGCCTCCGCACTCTGTCGGTGACGGCGCATGGGGCCGGTGATGGCCCGCGCCGTGCGCAGGCCGCGCGCACGCCACCACTCACCGAGGCGGCGGCATTGCGTGACGCCGAGCGGCGACAGCGCGTCGTAATCATCGGCACCGAACGATGCCTGTCCGTGACGGACAAGATAAAGACTGGCCATGTCAGCGGGAAGATTCCTTGATGAGCCGGCGGCAGCGCTGTTCCAGGTAGTTCACCATGCTGCCGAACTGGGCGAAGGCGGGGTTGTCCGTCTGCTGGTGGTAATAGCGATACCAGATCTGCTGGGCGATGCCGGCCAGCCGGAACAGTCCGTAGACCATGTAGAAATCGAAGTTGTCGACGCGCCAGCCGGTCTTCTCGCCGTAATAGGCCACGACCTCGTCACGCGTCAGCATGCCGGGGGCATTGCTCGGCTGGCGTCGCATCATCTGGAACACGGGATCGTCACCGGCTTCGACCCAGTAGGCCAGCGTGTTGCCAAGGTCCATCAAGGGGTCGCCGAGCGTCGCCATTTCCCAGTCCAGCACGCCGATCACCTGCAGCGTCTCCGGGTCCAGCACCACATTGTCAAAGCGGTAATCGTTGTGGATGAGCGTGATCGCCACCTCGGTGGCCGGCTGCCTGGCCGCCAGCCAGGCCATCACGTCCTCGAAATCGCCGACATCCGGCGTGCGGGCATTGCGGTAGCGCTCGCTCCAGCCGCTGATCTGGCGTGCGACATAGCCCTCGCCCTTGCCCAGCGCGGAAAGCCCGGCGGCCTGCACATCCACCTGGTGCAGCTCGATGAGCTTGTCGATCACGCGCAGGCAGAGGGCACGCGTCTGTTCCGGCGTGAGTGCGAGCTCCGGCGGAAAATCCTGGCGCGGAATGACGCCAACCAGCCGCTGCATCACATAGAAATCGGCGTCCATCACTGCCGCATCCTGGCCGATGGCCAGCACCTCGGGCACACAGGGGTAGACCGGTTTCAGGGCCTGCATGATGTGCGCCTCGCGCACCATGTCGTGCGCGCCCCTGGCCTTTTTCCCAAACGGCGGACGGCGCAGGATCAGCTCGCGCGCAGGATAGGACAGCAGATAGGTGAGGTTGGAGGCGCCACCGGGAAACTGGCGGACCTCGGGCAGGCCGGTGAGCCCGGGCAACTGCGCTTTCAGGAAGGCATCGACGGCGGGAATGTCGAGCTCTTCGCCGGCGCGTACGCGCCGGGCCTGGTCAATCAGGGTCATGCGGCGATTCCTTGCCGCGCCTCAGCGCGCGGGCATGTAGGCGCCAAGCTCAAGCTTGGCGATCAGGCGACGGTGCACTTCATCGGGGCCGTCAGCCAGCCGGAGTGACCGACAGTAAGAGAACAGGCCGGTCAGCGGCAAATCGTCGGTAACGCCCATGCCGCCATGCATCTGGATGGCGTCGTCGATGATCTGCAGGGCCATCAGTGGCGCCACCACCTTGATCTGCGAAATCTCGCTCATGGCGGCCTTGTTGCCGACCTTGTCCATCATCCATGCCGCCTTCAGCGTGAGCAGGCGCGCCTGCTCGATGCTCATGCGCGCATTGGCGATGACATCGCCGTTGCCGCCGAGCAGCGCCAGCGGCTTGCCGAAGGCCACACGGCTCACGGCACGCCGGCACATCAGCTCGAGCGCATGCTCGGCCGCGCCGATGGCGCGCATGCAGTGATGGATGCGGCCCGGTCCCAGACGCCCCTGCGCCACTTCGAAACCGCGGCCGGGGCCGGCGATGAAATTCGCCACCGGCACGCGCACATTGGTGAAGGTCACTTCCCCGTGGCCGAAAGGCTCGTCGAGCTTGCCGTACACCGGCAGCATGCGCTCGATCTTGATGCCGGGCGTGTCCAGCGGCACCAGCACCATGGAGTGCCGTGCATGACGCGGCGACTCAGGGTCGGTGTTGGTCAACCCCATGAAAATGACAAAGCGGCAGTTGGGATGACCGATGCCGGAGCTGAACCACTTGCGACCGTTGATCACGATCTCGTCGCCCTCGACCAGCGCCGTCGCCGCCATGTTGGTGGCATCGCTGGAGGCCACGGCCGGCTCGGTCATGCAGAAGGCGGAGCGGATCTCGCCATTGAGCAGCGGCTTGAGCCAAGTGTCCTGCTGCTCAGGGCTGCCGTACTTCACCAGCACCTCGGCATTGCCGGTATCGGGCGCATTGCAGTTGAAGACCTCGGCCGAAAACAGGTGGCGCCCCATTTCCTCGGCCAGCGGCGCGTAATCAAGGTTGGAAAGACCGGGGCCCCATTCGCCGGCCTCGGGCAGGAACAGGTTCCACAGGCCCAGGGCGCGTGCCCGCACCTTGAGCTGCTCCATCACCGCCGGCTGCTCCCAGGGCGCGCGCTGCAGCGCCTCGAACCAGGTTTTCTCGGCGGGAATGACTTCCTCTTTCATGAAACGGCGCAGGCGCGCCAGATAGTCCTGGCAGCGCGGGGAGTAGGCAAAGTCCATGGCGGGCTCCGGCGGGCATCCCGGGTGATTCAACACGACGGGAGGCGAACAAGGTGGCTCAAGCCTAGCGGCCCGGATAGGATTCTCCCAATCGATAGTTTGCATGACAGGTCATTCATTACATGGATATCAGGCGGCTGGACCTCAACCTGCTGGTGGTGCTGGAAGCCATCCATGCCGAAGGCACGCTGACGCGCGCCGCGCGCCGCCTGCACCTGAGCCAGCCGGCACTGAGCCATGCCCTGGCCCGCCTGCGCGAGGCGCTGGACGATCCGCTGTTCACGCGCCAGGGCAACCGCATGGTGCCGACGCCGCGCACGCAGCGCCTGATGGGGCCGCTGCACGAGGCCCTGGGGCTGATTGCCGAGGGCATACAGGAGGGCGCGCGTTTCGATCCGGGCAGCGCACGCCAGGATTTCGTGCTCGGCATGCGCGACGTGTTCGAGGCCACCGCCCTCCCCCGGCTGCTGGCGCGGCTGGGTGCACTGGCCCCCGGGGTGCGGGTGGCCAGCGTGCGTGCCGACCGCCGCGAGCTGGAAAGCGAACTGACCGACGGCCGCCTGGACCTTGCGCTGGACGTGCTACTGCCGCTGTCGGAGGACATCCGGCGGGCACCGGCCTCGCAGGACCGGCTGGTGGTGGTGGCGCGCGAGGGGCATCCGCTTCTGCATCGCGGCAAGCTCGGGCTCGAGGCCTATCTCGAGGCCGGCCATGTGCTGGTGTCCTCGCGCCGGCGCGGTCCCGGCTTCGAGGACCAGGAGCTGGCCCGGCTCGGCCACCGCCGCCGCATCGTGCTGCGCTGCCAGCACTATTTCGCCGCCTGCCGCGTGGTGGCCGCCACCGACCACCTGCTCACCATGCCGGCGCAATATGCCGCGCTCGCCAATGCCGGCCTGGCCAACCGCCTGCTGGAGCTCCCGGTGACGCTGCCCGGCATGGATGTCTATCTGTACTGGCACTCAAGCCGCGACAACGACCCGGCCAACCGCTGGCTGCGCAGCGAATTGCTCGCGCAGCTACCCGGGGTGGCCGGACCGGCGACGGCACGACGGCACCACGAAAAAAGCCGCTAAGCCGGCGCCTGCATGCACCAATGCTAGTGGTGCGACGTCATGCGCCGCAGCGCCGGCGTGAAGGGAGCGCCCTCAGTAATAGGGCGCGGGATCGCTGATGTCGAGCTGTTCCGGACGCAGGTAGATGCGTGCGTACTTCTCCCACACGCGCGAATCCAGGAACAACGCGTAGAGATCGGGATCGATGTGATTCTGCTGCCGCATGCGCTGCAGGATGGACAGCGACTGCGAAATCTTCATCGGCGGCTTGTAGGGACGGTCACTGGAGGTCAGGGCCTCGAAGATGTCGGCAATCGCCATCATGCGCGCCGGCCAGGACATCTGCTCGCGCCTGAGGCCGCGCGGGAACCCGGTGCCGTCCATTTTCTCGTGGTGGCCGCCGGCATACTCGGGGACGCGCTTCAGGTTCTTGGGGAAAGGCAGCGACTCCAGCATCTGGATCGTCACCTTCATGTGATCGTTGATTTTCTGCCGCTCCTCGAAGGACAGCGTACCCCGCTCGATGCAGAGGTATTTCACTTCCTCGTCGGTGAGCATGGGCTTTTCCATGCCGAGATGGTCGCGCCATTTGCGGCCGGCGATCTGCCGCACCCGCGCCTGGTCTTCCGGCTTCATGAATTCGCCGCCGACATTGGCCTTCTCGATGAAGAGGCAATCGTCACGCAGCGCAGCAAGCTCCTGCTCCATCACTTCCTGCAGCACCGGCTGCTGTTCGGGCTGTGCCGCGATCTGGCGCATGAAGGCCAGCTCGAGCTGGGCCATGGCGGCACTGAAGCGCGTCTTCACCGCATCGATGCCGTCCAGCATCAGGTGCAGCTTGGTGGCCTTGTCCAGCACCCAGTCCGGCGTTGCCAGCTTGCCGCAATCATGCATCCAGGAGGCGACGCGTAGTTCATACCATTCGCTTTCATCAAGATCGAAGCCGGCCAGCGGGCCGTCACCGGCCTCACACGCCGCCTGTGCGATCAGCTCGGTCAGTACCGGTACGCGCTGGCAGTGCGCCGAGGTGTGGGCGGACTTGGCGTCAATCGCCTGCGCAATCACCTTGATGAAGGCATCGAGCAGGTTCTTGTGGTCCTGCAGCAGGATCTGGTTGTCGAGGGCAATCGCGGCACTGGAGGCCAGCGCCGCGACAATGGGCTCGATATGGCGCGGGAAACTGACCGTCTCGCCGCTGGCCGGATCGCGCGCATTCACCAGCTGCAGCACGCCGATGATCTCGTCGGCATGGTTGCACAGCGGCACCGTCAGGAAGGACTTGGAGCGGTACCCGGAGCGGGCGTCGAAGGCCTTGGTGCCCGAGAAGTCGAGATGCTCGGCAAAATAGGCATCCTCGATGTTTTCCATGCGCCGGGTGAGCGCCGTGTGCGTGGCGATGTTGTTGTGGTTGGGCGTGCCGTCCTCGCGGTACAGCGGCAGGGGCGCAAACTGGATGGGATTGCCGGAAGTGCCGCCCAGGCGCAGCTTGAGCGAATTGTTGCGCAGGATCTCGAACTCGAGCACCGGTCGGCCCTCGTCCGGCTCCTTGATCAGGTAGAGCGTGCCGCCGTCGGCATGGGTGATGTCCTGGGCGGCATCGAGAATGCGCTCGAACAGGCGCGAGGTATTGCGCTCGCCGGAAAGGGCGGTGCTGATCTCGATGAGACGCCAGAACAGGCGCTGGTCCAGCTCGGCAATGGCTTCCGTGGTCATCGGGGATGGGCTCCGGACAGGGTTATCGCGACTTTAACAGCTTGCCGCGAAAAGCCCATCCGGGTGTTTGCGGTCACCTGTCCATCAGCTGCCGGCAGCTTCCGCAGGAACCGGCTCGCGAGGCATGCCGAGGTGTCGCCCGAGGAAACGGATGGCCGCGGGCGCACTGCGGCCGGTGAACAGCGCCGCGCCGACATGTCCGCGCCCCGGCAGCCAGAACAGCTCCACCTCGACCCCTGCCGCCTGCAGCGCGCTGGCCATGGCCTCGGCCTGTGCCGGCACCACGAGCGCGTCGTCCTGCCCGTGGTAGATAAAGAACGGCGGACTACCCGCCGCCACATGAACAAGCGGGGAAGCCGCCGCATACCGCTCGGGCGCGTCGTGACCGCTGACCCCGAGCAGGGCCTGTACGGCCCTGGACTCCGGATACTGGCGCAAATCCTGGGGAGCAGCGCCGGCAATCACCGCACGCAAGCCTGCCTCGGGATGGCGGGTGGCCAGCAGCGACACCAGATGCCCGCCGGCGGAGAAACCCCAGGCCGCGATGCGCGCACTGTCGAGCCCGTGCACGGGCGCCTGCTGTCGCAACCAGTGCAACGCCACCTGCAAGTCCTCGAGCGGTGCCGGAAACCGGTGGCCGGGTGCCAGCCGGTAGCTCACGGTGAAGGCAGCATAACCTTCACGCGCCAGCTGCCGGGCAATCGATGCCATCTGCCCCCGCCGCCCGCGCTGCCATGAGCCTCCGTGCACCAGCAGCACCACGGGATGCGGGCCCGCCCCCTCCGGCAGATAGAGATCGCCCTGCAGGGACTGCGGCCAGTCCGGCGGCGTGTAAAGCAGCCCTTTTTCGACGCGATAACCGGCGGCCTGGAGCGGCGTGGCCAGCAGCAACAGGCAGCACAGGAGTAAACGTTGCCAGTTCATGTCTTGCCCTCTTTCCCGGGCACAGGATGCATCACCGCCCGTGCATTGCCATACGACAAGGCGGCCGCAACGGATGCAGGCACGCGAACTGAAAATGCGGACGGGAATGCCGGGCATGAAAAGCAGAAAGCCCGCGCATGGCGGGCTTTCTGCTTTTTTCTGGCGTCCCCACGGGGATTCGAACCCCGGTTACCGCCGTGAAAGGGCGATGTCCTAGGCCTCTAGACGATGGGGACAGAACCTGGTGGAGCTAGGCGGGATCGAACCGCCGACCTCTACAATGCCATTGTAGCGCTCTCCCAGCTGAGCTATAGCCCCAGGCTGTCCGTTCACGCGCAGCTGAACGAGGCGCGCATTCTAGGCAGGGGAATCAGGGGTGTCAACGCAAGCAGCCTGTTGCTCGCGCCAGGATTTTTCCCATTCTTTCGTTTCGTTTTTCGATACGCCACCCAGCACGCCAAGCGCGTGACGCAGGCGCGCGCGCGTCATGTCGGGACCGAGAATCGCCATCGCCTCCATGACCGGCGTGCTTGAGGTGGACCCCGCAATCGCGACGAAAAACGGCGGCATAAAATCGCGCAGCTTGATGCCCATCGTGCTGCTCACGCGCGACAGCAACGCACTGATGTCAGCATGGGTCCAGCTGCGCAGCGCCTCAAGCTCCCACAACGTGACCTGCAATACACGGCGTACATCATCGGCAGACAGTTTCTTGTGGGCAAACGCCTCGGCAGTGACATTTATCTGGCCAGCAAAGAAAAATCCTGCCCAGTTAACGGCATCAGACAAGGTATGAATGCGTGGCTGGATCTGGCGTATCACGTCACCCGCATACTCGGGATTGAATGCCCACTGGCGGAAAGCATCCAGCAATTCCGTGACAGGCATTTCACGCAGCCAGACACCATTCAGCCAGCTCAGCTTCTCGACATCGAAAATGGGCCCGCCGAGCGACACTCGACGCAAATCGAAATGCTCGACCATTTCGGCCAGCGTAAATTTCTCGCGCTCGTCCGGCATCGACCAACCCATGCGGCCCAGATAGTTGACCAGGGCCTGCGGCAGAAAGCCCATGCGCTGGTAATACAGAATGCTGGTCGGGTTCTTGCGCTTGCTGAGTTTGGACTTGTCCGGATTGCGCAACAGCGGCATGTGGCAGAACACCGGCGGCTGCCAGCCGAAATACTGGTACAGCAACACATGCTTGGGACCGGAGCTGATCCACTCCTCGCCACGGATCACATGCGTGATTTCCATCAGGTGATCGTCGACGACGTTGGCCAGATGATAAGTCGGCAGGCCGTCGGCCTTGAGCAGCACCTGCATGTCGACCTCGGCCCAGGGAATCTCGATCGTGCCGCGCAGCATGTCGTCGATGCGGCACACGCCCTCGCGCGGCACAATCATGCGAATCACCGAGGGCTCGCCTGCCGCGAGGCGACGCGCCACCTCGTCCTGGCGCAATTGCATGCAGTGGCCGTCATAACCGAGCGCCCCCTTGGCGGCCATCTGCTCGGCACGTAGCGCGTCCAGGCGTTCCGCCGTACAGAAGCAGTGGAAGGCATGCCCCTTTTCCACCAGCGCATGCGCATGCGCCTTGTAGATGTCGCTGCGCTCACTCTGGCGATAGGGGGCATGCGGGCCGCCGACATCGGGCCCTTCCTGCCACTCCAGGCCCACCCACTTCAGCGCCTTCAGTATCTGCTCCTCGGACTCGCGGGTGGAACGCACCTGGTCCGTATCCTCGATGCGCAGGATGAACTGGCCACCATGCTGGCGGGCAAAGCAGAGGTTGAACAGGGCGATGTAGGCAGTGCCGACATGGGGATCGCCGGTCGGCGACGGTGCGATGCGGGTGCGGACGGTGGTCATGACACGAAAGCCCGGAAAAAAGCGGTGGGGAATTATACACAGGCCGGCTGACGGACTCCGGCCCCTGAAAGCACAACGCCCCGCAATGCGGGGCGCTGTGTTCTGTCTGGCGGAGAGGGAGGGATTCGAACCCTCGGTAGACTTGCGCCTACGCCTGATTTCGAGTCAGGTACATTCAACCGCTCTGCCACCTCTCCAAACGAGCGCGCAAAGATACCGGCAGCGCGCCCGCTTCACAAGCCCTTGTCAGATGGGAATGTCATCAACCGTGTTGGCCGCGCCCTGGATAACGTCGTTGGCCGTGTTGCCGGCCACCGGCACGATGGATACCACGGCACCCACGACGCGCATGGGGACGGTCACGATCTTGGTGAGGAAGCAGCCGCTCAGCGTGGAGGCCATGGCCGCCACCGCCAGCAGACGCAGGATGTTCTTCTTCATGTGTGCGCTCCTTGTGAACCCTGCAGGGCCCCTGCCCTGCCTGAGTGCAGTCTGACAGGGGCCCCGGACAGCGACAAGCGTCAGTCGAAACGCACGCCGATGCGGTGACCGACTTCCTCGTAGGCCTCGACCACGCCACCCAGCCCCTGGCGGAAGCGGTCCTTGTCCAGCTTCTTGCGCGTGTCCTTGTCCCAGAGCCGGCAGCCATCCGGTGAAAACTCGTCGCCGAGCACGATCTCGCCATGGAACAGGCCGAACTCCAGCTTGAAATCGACCAGCAGCATGTTGCCTGCCGCGAACACCTGCTTCAGCACGTCGTTGACCTGGAAGGAGAGCTCCTTCATGCGCGCAAGCTGCTCGTCCGTGGCCCAACCGAAGGAGCGCACGTGGTACTCATTGACCATGGGATCGCCCAAGGCATCGTTCTTCAGGAACAGCTCGAAGGTCGGCGGCAGCAGCTCCTTGCCCTCCTCCACGCCCAGGCGGCGCACCAGGCTGCCGGCGGCGAAATTGCGCACCACGCACTCGACCGGAATCATGGTCAGGCGCTTGACCACCGACTCGGTGTCGGAGAGCAGGCGCTCGTGATGCACCGGAATGCCGGCCGCGGCCAGACGCTCCATGATGAAGGCATTGAACTTGTTGTTCACCATGCCCTTGCGCTCAAGCTGCTCGACCTTCTTGCCGTCGAAGGCCGAGGTGTCGTTGCGGAAGAGGATGACCAGGCGATCGGCATCGTCAGTGGCATAGACCGACTTGGCCTTGCCGGTGTACAGCAGGTCGCGCTTTTCCATGAACTTCTCCGGAATCAGGGCCAGCGGCTGGCAATCGACTCGAACAGGGTACGGGTCATTGCCTGCGGGGCCAGGGTGTCATCGTCTTTCTGCAGCGCCAGCACATAGGCGGTCTGGCCACGCGTCACGCGCAACTGGTAGGTTGCCTGCTTGCCGGCCGCATCGGCCAGACGCAGGTAATACAGGGAAAGGCGCTGGTCGCGGTCCTCGACCTTCACGCTAGCTGCACGCAGGGCCTGGTCCAGGCCGTCCCAGACGGTATTGAAATCACCCTGGATGCTGAGCACGGGATAACCGTTGCCATCCTGGCTCAACACCGGCTTGCCGCCCGGCTGGGACGGTTGCACCGGCTGCGGGCTGGCCGATGCCGTGTCGGCTGGCAGCGGCCGCGGCCGCGGCACCTCGAATTTTTTCGGCCACTCGGCCGTAGCGGTCTCCGGCGGCACCGGAAACAGCGGGCGCACGGGGCGCGTTTCCTGGCCTTCAGGCAGGACTAACGGCGGCAGGTCGGCCGCCTCGCGATAGGCCAGCGAACGGTCACGGAACGGCCCGACGCAGGCCGTCAGCAGGCTGGCGGCGAGGAGCAGCACGAGAGTCGGCGACAGACGCATCAGGCCAGCACCCCGGCGGCACGCAACGCCGCCGTCACCGGTGCCCGGCAAGGCTCGGCGAGCACGGTCAGCGGCAGGCGAATGCCGGTACCGATACGCCCCATGGCATGCAGGGCCCACTTCACCGGAATCGGGTTGGACTCGATGAACAAGTCGCGATGCAGTGCCGACAGCGGCGCATTCAGCGCCTCGGCACGCGCGGCATCACCGGCCATGGCGGCGGCACAGACCGCAGCCATGGCGGCCGGCGCCACATTGGCAGTTACCGAGATATTGCCCCTGGCCCCCATCAGCATCAGCTGCCAGGCGGTCGCATCATCACCGGAGTAGACGGCCATGCGCTCGCCAACCAGCGCCAGCAGTTCGCGGCCGCGCTCGAGATTGCCGGTGGCATCCTTGATGCCGACGATGTTCGGGATGCCGGCCAGGCGGGCAACCGTGGCATTCGCCATGTCGACGCCGGTGCGACCGGGCACGTTATAGAGGATCTGCGGAATGGCGACGGCTTCCGCCAGCGCCCGGTAGTGCTGGAACAGGCCTTCCTGGGTCGGCTTGTTGTAGTAGGGAGTGACCAGCAGCACGGCGTCGGCGCCGACATCGGCGGCCGCCCGGGTCAGTTCGATGGCCTCGCGGGTGGAATTGGCACCGGTGCCGGCAATGACCGGCACCCGGCCGGCGGCCGTCCTGATCACGGCCTTGATCACCTCGAGGTGCTCGTCAACGTCCAGCGTCGCGGACTCGCCGGTGGTGCCCACCGCAACAATCCCGTTCGTGCCTTCGGCCACATGCCATTCGACAAGTTGGCGCAGGGCCTCCCAGTCGACAGCGCCATCCGGCTGCATGGGAGTGACCAGGGCAACGAGGCTGCCGGTAATCATGCTGCTCTCCGCAGTTTTGCAAGACCGGCAATCTTACTGGCCGCCACCTGCCTTGAACAGGTCGCCTCCTGTGCCAGAACGGCCGCCGGCGGAATGAAAAAAGCCGGCACAAGGCCGGCTTTTCCGAATCTGGAGCGGGAAACGAGACTCGAACTCGCGACCCCGACCTTGGCAAGGTCGTGCTCTACCAACTGAGCTATTCCCGCAGCACCACCGAAGTGGAGCGCGCATTCTACCGATGGCCCCCGGACTGTCAACACAGGTCGGTGCGACTGTTCAGGAATTGCGCAGGTCGGGCCAGGCCGCCTTCAGATAGAGGCACATGGACCACAGCGTCAGCGCCGCCGCCAGCACCAAAAGACCCAGCCCGAGCGGATCAAGCAGCGGATGATGCAGCAACAGTACCGTGATCGAGGTCATCTGCAGGGTGGTCTTGAGCTTGCCGATGAAGGACACCGCCACGCTCGCGCGCTTGCCCAGCTCGGCCATCCATTCGCGCAACGCCGAGATGGTGATCTCGCGCGAGACGATCACGATGGCCGACACCACCACCAGCAGGTTGTCGGCATGCCACTGCACCAGCAGCACCAGTGCTGCCGCCACCATCA
This sequence comes from Moraxellaceae bacterium, assembly GCA_036795935.1. Classification (GTDB taxonomy): domain Bacteria; phylum Pseudomonadota; class Gammaproteobacteria; order Pseudomonadales; family Moraxellaceae; genus UBA2031. Next base: position 25,999 of record DAIRDY010000002.1, read on the forward strand.
GCTTGTCCGCCACCGGATCCAGAAAGCGGCCGAAAGCCGAACTCTGGTTGAGGCGGCGGGCCAGATAGCCGTCAAACCAGTCGGTCAGTGCTGCCAGCAGGAACACGGATGCCGCCGCCAGATAGCGCCAGTCATAGGGCAGGTAGACCAGCACCACGAGCACGGGAATGAGCGCCACACGCAAGAGCGTGAGCAGGTTGGGAATAGTCCAGACAGACGACACCAGGCGAGATCTCCGACGCGGGCACTGCCTGCCACGCTCAGTGACTGTGCAGGGCCTCGTAGATGGCTTCGGCCAATCTTATGCTAATCCCCGGCACCGTCGCGAGGTCCTTGACACTGGCCCGCCGAACTTCCTGCAGCCCGCCGAAATGCTGGATGAGCTCGCGCCGCTTCTTGGGGCCCACGCCAGGAATGTCCTCCAGCGCCGAGCGCTGGCGCTGCTTGCCACGCCGTGCACGATGGCCGGTGATGGCAAAACGGTGCGCTTCGTCGCGGATATGCTGGATCAGGTGCAGCGCCGGCGAATCGGCCGTCAGTTGCAGGTCAGCACCATCGGCAAAGTGCAGGGTCTCGAGGCCGGGCTTGCGTCCCTCGCCCTTGGCAATGCCGATCAGCAGCACCCCCTGCACACCGAGTGAACCCAGCACGTCTGCGGCCTGCGCCAGCTGTCCCTTGCCGCCATCGATGAACAGGATGTCCGGCAACGCCCCTTCTCCGGCCGCCAGCCGCTGGTAGCGACGGGTCAGCGCCTGATGCATGGCGGCGTAATCATCCCCGGGGGTAATGCCGTCGATGTTGAAGCGGCGATAGTCGCTCTTGCGCGGACCGGACTCGTCGAACACCACGCAGGAGGCCACCGTGGCCTCACCCATGGAGTGACTGATGTCGAAACACTCCATGCGCCGCACCGGCGCCTCGCGCCCCAGTACCTGGCGCAGTGCCGCATAACGCGCCGCCACATTGCCACGATTGGCCAGCAAGGCCGACAGCCCCTGTTCCGCATTCATCCGCGCCAGCTGCAGCCAGGCCTGCCGCACCTCGCGCACGCGATGCTTGACCTGCACGTCGCGGCCGTGGCGTGCCCGCAGGGCCGAGACCAGCACCTCCGCATCCTCCACCGCCGTGTCGAGAATGATTTCATCCGGCAGGTCACGCCCTCCGGACTGGAGATAAAACGAAGGCAGAAACTCGGCCAGGATGTCTGCCGCTGCCGTCTCGCCGAACATGTCGGGATGAAATGACTTGCTGCCCAGCACCCTGCCCTCGCGCACGAACAGGATGTGCACGCACACCCCGCCGGGCTGCGCAGCCACGGCCAGCACGTCGGCATTGCCGGCATCCCGTGTGACAAACTGCTGCTCCTGCACACGGCGCAATGCCGCCAGCTGATCGCGATACAGCGCCGCGCTTTCAAAATCCAGCGCATCGGCCGCGGCATTCATGCGCGCGACCAAGTCAGCCATTACCTCTTCGTTGCGACCTTCGAGAAACAGCACGGTATGACGCACGTCCTCGGCATAGTCCTCCGGACTCACCAGGCCGACACACGGCGCACGACAACGCTTGATCTGGTATTGCAGGCAGGGCCGCTCGCGATTACGGAAAAAGCTGTCTTCGCACTGGCGCACGAGAAACAGCTTCTGCAGCAACTGCAGGCTTTCGCGCACCGACTGCGAACTCGGATAGGGACCGAAATACCGGCCTTTCTGCTGCTTGCTGCCGCGATGAAAACCCAGCCGCGGATACGACTCGCCCTCGGACAGGAACAGGTAGGGATAGGATTTGTCGTCGCGCAGCAGGATGTTGTACGGCGGATGCAGCTCCTTGATCAGGGTCTGCTCCAGCAGCAGCGCCTCCGTCTCCGACGCCGTGATGGTGATCTCGATGTCACGGATGCGCGCCACCAGTGCCCGGGTCTTGGGACTGGGGATGTTCTTCTGGAAATAGGAGCTCACACGATTGCGCAGGTTGCTGGCCTTGCCGACATAGAGCACGTCGGCATTCTGGCCCAGCATGCGATAAATACCCGGCAGCGACGGCAACGTCGCCAACAGGTTGGCAATATGTGCCGAAGTATCGGCAGCAGCAGTCATCGGCACCACTCAGGCGATATCGTCAGGCAGAGTCGTCAGGCGAGATCGGCGTCGGCACTCAGCAGGCCATGACGCACGGCCAGCAAGGTCAGCTGTACGTCGCTGTCAATGCCCAGCTTCTCGAAAATGCGGTAGCGGTAGCTGTTGACGGTCTTGGGGCTCAGGAATAGCCGATCGGATATTTCCTGCACTTTCTGGCAGTTCACGATCATCATCGTGATCTGCATTTCACGTTCGGACAGCACGTCGAAAGGTGAGGACTTTTCGTCTTCCAGCGCACTCAGGGCAAGGCGCTGTGCAATCTCGGGGCTGATGTAGCGCTGCCCGGCCGCGACCGCCCGGATGGCGCGCACCATTTCCTCCAGCGCCGCCCCCTTGGTCAGATAACCGGCAGCACCGGCTTTCAGCAGGCGGGACGGGAAAGGCTCCTCGTCGCAAACCGTGACCGCGACGATGCGCAAGTCCGGCTGCTGGCGCAGCAGCTTGCGCGTGGCCTCAAGACCACCGATACCCGGCATCTTCACGTCCATGAGCACGACGCGGGGCTCCAGCTCGCGGCACAGCCGCAAGGCCTCTTCACCGCTGCCGGCCTCACCCACCACCTTGATGCCAGTGATGTCGGCAAGCATGCGGGTAATGCCCATGCGCACCAGATCGTGGTCATCGACCACCAGCACCTTGATCACGTCTGCCCCAACCTCAGCCCGGCCCGGAGCGGGCCCACAGCTAGCAGGTTAATACGGCCTGCCCCGCCGGGAAAGCCGTAAAAACCGAAAGCCCCGCAATCCCCGCAGGCTCCCGCGCCTCCACTGGTCGGAAATATGCAAGCCCATATCAATCAATGACTTGTGGCGATGTTTCAAGATTGTGCATCAGATGGCTTTTTTGTTTAATGGCTTGAATCAGAATCCTTGTATTCCCGCGGCAAACGCCCGGCGGGGCTACGCTCATTACAAGGGATTGCTTGTGCCCGCCCGGCCAGCCCGGGCCCGAAACCGAGACGACGATGCGCAAGTCACTGGACTCCTTCACCCGCACCGCGCTGGCTGCCCTGCTGGCCTGCAGCCTGCCGCTGGCCGCCACGACCGCACTGGCAGCCGAACCGTCCAAGCCGGCGGCCAAGCCCGCCACCCAGAAAGTTGTTGCCAGCAAGAAGAAAAAGCCCAGCCAGCAAGTGTCGCGCTATGGCAGCCGCCGCGCCCAGGAGCTGGCCCGCCAGCGCCAGGCGGAACAGGCGCGCATGCAGGCCCTGAGCCGCCTGCCGCACCGTGTCGGCCCGACCGAAATCTTCCAGAACGCAAGCCTCGACCTGCCGCTTAACCTGGAATCGCGCGCAGCCGTGGTCATGCATGCGGAAACCGGCGAGCTGCTGTACAGCAAGAACTCCGCCCGCACCATGCCAATCGCCTCCATCACCAAGCTGATGACGGCCATCATCGTGCTGGACGCCCGTCTGCCGCTGGATGAAGAGATCACCATCAGTGCCGAGGACATGGATCATCTGCGCCACACCACCTCGCGACTGGCCGTTGGCACCCGCCTGACCCGCGGCGAGGCCATGCTGCTGGCCCTGATGTCCTCCGAGAACCGTGCTGCCGCCGCCTTGGCCCGCACCTACCCCGGCGGTACCGAATCGGCGGTTGCCGCCATGAACCGCAAGGCTGAAGAGCTGGGCATGACCCATGCCCGCTTTGCCGACGGCAGCGGTCTCAACGGCCAGAACATGGCTTCACCCAGCGACCTGGTCAGGCTGGTCAACGCCGCCAACAGCTACCCCGAAATCCGCGAATACTCGACCACGCCCGAGTACACGCTGCTGGCCGGCAACCGGGCACTTCAGTACCGCAACACCAACGGCCTGGTGAAAACCGAGGGCTGGGACATTGCCGTCTCCAAGACCGGCTTCTTGAACGAGGCCGGCAAATGCCTGGTCATGCAGGCCAAGGTGAACGAAACCCCGGTCGTCATCGTGCTGATGGATTCGCAGGGCCGCTACACCCGTATCGGCGATGCAAACCGCGTAAAGAAGTGGCTGGAGGCCACGGCCACGCATTCCGGCCTGGCGCTGGGCAGTCACTGAGCGGGCCGCCCATCCTGTGCAAGGGGCTGGCTGACCAGCCCCTTTTGTTTTCATCCTGCGGCAGTGGACCGGCATGCTGCTGAACATTCTCCTGACCCTCTGCCTGCTGCTCGTACTGGCGATCGCCCTGCTCTGGCGGCAGCGTCGCCAGCAGCAGCGCGCGCTGCACTCCATGCAGGAGACCATGGGACTGCTGGAGCAGCGCCTGGCCGCGCGCACCGACTCCTGGCGTCATGCCAGCGACACCCTGGAACAGGCCGAGCAACGGCATCGCATCACCACTGCCCTGCTTAATGAAACCAAGGAATACCTGAACAGCATCATCAACTCGATGCCGTCGATCATGATCGGCGTGACGCCAAGCGGCCATGTCACGCACTGGAATGCGGCCGCCGAACTGGCCACCGGCATCCGCGAGAAAAAGGCGCTGGGCTTCCGCCTGCAGGAAATCTATCCAGACCTGCCGGTACCGGCCGACATGATTGACGAGGCCATTGCGCAGAGCGAGCCGCGCATGCGCGAGAACGTGAAACTTGAACACCAGAACAGCACACGCTATCTGGACATCACGGTCTATCCGCTGCACTCGCTGGAACTGACCGGCGCCGTCATCCGTATCGATGACGTCACGCTGCGCCAGAAGCTCGACACCATGATGCTGCAGAACGAAAAGCTGAAGTCCCTGGGGGAGCTGGCGGCCGGCATGGCGCACGAGATCAACAATCCGCTGGCCGCCATCCTGCAAAGCCTGCAGAACGTGGAGCGCCGGCTCAGTCCGGCCCAGGCAGCCAACCACACCGTGGCTGACGAACTGGGACTGGATCTGGACCTGATGCAGCGCTATCTGGAAAAACGCGACATTCCGCGCTTCCTGCATGGCATGGAGGCCTCCGGCCGACGAGCTGCTGAAATCGTCCGCAACATGCTGCAGTTCTCGCGCAGCTCCAGTCGCGAGCTTGAGCCGACCCAGCTCAATGATGTCGCCCACGCGAGCGTGGACTTCATGCGCAGTGCCATCGAGCTGTCGATGCCAGCGCTGAGCGAAAAACTGGTCATCGAGGAAAACTACGACAGAAGCCTGCCGCTGGTGCCGGCTTCCGGCATGGAGTTGCAGCAGGTGCTGGTCAACCTGCTGAAAAACGCCGCCCAGGCCATACAGGAAGCGAAACGCGAACAGCCACACATCCGCATCAGCACGCGCTACCTGCCGCCGCTGGCGGAAATCCGCGTCGAGGACAATGGCACCGGCATGAGCCAGTCCACCTCGCGCCAGATCTT
>DAIRDY010000002.1:31552-41368 GCA_036795935.1 Moraxellaceae bacterium
GTCAGCATCTGGCCCAGATGCAGGAACTCGCCGCCGTCTTTGTATTGCACCGGCGCCGGCGAAGGCTCCTCCAGAAAGCGGCTGCGCTGCAGTTCCAGCCACTCCCAGCGTTCGCGCAGGAACACAAACACATGCGCCAGCGACATGCGCAGCGGCGCCCGCACCAGCACCGAGCCGTCGCGGTGAACATAGAGCGTGAGAGTTTTGCGGGCACTGCGGACAAACCGGAAGAGCAGGGTTTCGCCACTGTCATGGCGATACTCCTTCCACTCGTCCTGCGGACGCTCAGGCATATTCGCTGACCACCTCAAGGAAAGCATCGCCATAGCGCTCGAGCTTGCTGTCGCCAATGCCACCGACATGTCGCATCTCGTGCAGGCTGCGCGGCCGCGCCGCGAGAATGGCCAGCAAGGTACTGTCGTGGAAAATCACATAGGGCGGCACGCCCTGCTCCTGGGCCAGCTGCCGGCGCCGCGCGCGCAACGCTTCCCAGAGCACGCGGTCCTCGGCGGCAATGTCCAGCGCCGGCTTGCCGCCGGTCTTGCGCGGCGTGGCCGTGCGCGGCAGTTCGCGGCGCAGCATCAGCGTGGCCTCGCCGCGCAGCAGCGGGCGACAGCTGTCATCGAGACGGAGGGCGCCGAAACCGTCGGGATCGGTCTGCAGCAGGCCGCGCGCCAGCAACTGGCGGAACAGCGAGCGCCATTCCTTGTCGCCGACATCGGCGCCACGCCCGAACACCGACAGGCTGTCGTGGCCGTTGCCCAGCACGCGCTCGCTGCGCTCGCCACGCAACACCTCGACCAGATATTCGACGCCATAGCGGCTGCCGGTACGGTAGACCGCCGACAGCGCAAGCCGTGACGGCTCGGTAGCCTCCCAGGTCGGCGCCGGCTCGACACAGTTGTCGCAATGACCACAGGGCTCGGCGAGGTGTTCGCCAAAATGCGCGAGCAGCAGCTGGCGACGACAGCTGGCGGTCTCGCACAGCGCCAGCATGGTGTCGACCTTGCGCTTTTCCTCGCGCTTGAATTCCTCGGCCGCCTCGGACTGGTCGAGCATGGACTTGAGCTTGATGACATCGGCCAGGCCGTAGGCCATCCACGCATTCGCAGCGAGGCCGTCGCGGCCGGCACGGCCGGTTTCCTGGTAATAGGACTCGATGCTCTTGGGCAGGTCGAGGTGGGCCACGAAGCGCACATTGGGCTTGTTGATGCCCATGCCGAAGGCAATCGTCGCCACCATGATGATGCCCTCCTCGCGCAGGAAGCGGGTCTGGTTTTCCTCGCGCACCGCAGGCGGCAGGCCGGCGTGGTAGGGCAAGGCCTTCAGCCCGCGCTCGCACAGCGACGCGGCGGTTTTCTCCACCTTGTTGCGCGACAGGCAGTAGACGATGCCGGCATCGCCGGCATGCTCGCGACGGATGAAGGCCTCAAGCTGGTCCATCGACTTCTGCTTGGGCACGATGCGGTAAAAGATGTTTGGCCGGTCGAAGCTGGAGATGAAGGTTTCGGCCTCCTCCAGCCCCAGCCGTTTCGCGATGTCGGCGCGGGTGCGCGGGTCGGCGGTGGCGGTGAGGGCGATGCGCGGCACCTGCGGGAACTGCTCGCGCAGCACCGACAGGCCGAGGTAGTCGGAACGGAAATCATGCCCCCAGTGCGAGACGCAGTGCGCCTCGTCGATGGCAAACAGCGCGATCTGCACGCGCGACAGGCGCTCCAGCATGCGCGAGGTCACCAGCCGCTCGGGGGCGATGTAGAGCAGGTCGAGGCGACCGTCGAGCAGCTGCGACTCGATGGCCTGGGCCTCCTGCAGGCCGAGCGTGGAGCTGAGATAGGCCGCGCGCACGCCGGACTGCACCAGCGCTGCCACCTGGTCCTGCATCAGCGCAATCAGCGGCGAAATCACCACCGCCGTGCCCGGGCGCACCAGCGCCGGAATCTGGTAGCACAGCGACTTGCCACCGCCGGTGGGCATCAGCACCAGGGCATCACGGCCCTCGATCAGGGTGCGGACAATGGCTTCCTGGGGGCCGCGAAAGGCGTCGTAACCGAAGACGTGCTGGAGGATGTGGCGGGCTTGATCAGTCATGGGCAGGGATTATGGGGGATGGTCCGGGGCCGGGCCAGCCGCGATTGCCGCCGCCGACACTCAGAAGCTCCATAGGGAAATGCCCGACGCTGGCTTACAATTGCCGCCTCACGAGGAGCCCGCCATGCACGAACTTCACGCCCTGCCCGCCGCCACCCGCGAACGTCTGGAAACCTTCCTGGACGGCGACGACAACGCCGACGGCCTGAGCTATGTCGCCACCCACGGCTTCCTGACCGCACTCACCGTGGGCCCGGTGCTGCCGGCGCTGGACACCTGGCTGGCCGCCCTCTTCGACGACCAGCCCGTGGCCGCCGACCCGGCCCTGGCGGCCGAGATCACCGCCGCCCTTGTGGCCTGGCAGAAGGAAATCCACGCCACGCTCTACCACGGCCAGCCGCTCGCCCTGCCCTGCCCGCTCAGCATCAAGCTGACCGAGCCGACCGAGCTCAACGACTGGTGCGTGGGCTTCATGGAAGCCATGTTCATGGAGGAGGACCGCTGGTACCAGGACGACGAGGACACGGTGGCCGACCTCACGCTGCCCATGGTCGTGCTGTCCGACCTGATCGACGAGCCGGAAATCCAGCCGTTGCGCCGCGACCCCAAGCTCGCGCGCGAACTGGCACAGCAGATTCCGGACGTGGTCACCGAGCTCTACCTGCTCTTCCACGCCCCGAAGACTGTCTGACCGACGTCACCGGCCGAGGCCCTGCCACGGCCGGCCAAAAACCGCCCCGGCAGGCAACTCAGAAACTCTCGCCGCGCGCCCTCGCCAGCAGGATCTGGCGCATGCGCTCGCGCAACCGTGCCTGCTTCTCCGCACTGACCATGGCCGCACAATGCGGGCAGCTCACGCCCTCTTCGTAATCCGGCAATGCCCGCTCGGCGGCCGTTACCGGATGGCCGCAACCGAAGCACATCTCGCTGTCGCCCTCGCCCAGACCGTGGGTGATGCCGACACGGTGGTCGAACACGAAGCACTCGCCCTCCCACAGGCTGTCCTCCGGCCGCACACGCTCCAGGTATTTGAGGATGCCCCCCTTGAGGTGGAAGACCTCGGGATAGCCCTCGCCCAGCATGAAGCTGGACGCTTTCTCGCAGCGGATGCCGCCGGTGCAGAACATGGCCACCTTGCGGTGGCGTGCGGGGTCGTAGTGCGCACGCACATGCGCCGGAAACTCGCGGAAGCTGCGCGTCTTGGGATCAATGGCGCCGCGGAAGCTGCCGAGCGCCACTTCGTAATCGTTGCGGGTATCGATCAAGAGCACCTCGGGGTCGCTGATCAGCGCATTCCAGTCCTCGGGCTCGACATAGCTGCCGACCACGCGGCTCGGGTCCACGCCGGGCACGCCCAGCGTGACGATTTCCTTCTTCAGCTTGATCTTGAGGCGGCGAAAAGGATGACGGTCGCTGAAAGACTCCTTGTGCTCGAGCGCCGCCAGCCGGGCATCGGCACGCAGCCAGGCCAGCAGCGCATCGATGCCGGCGCGGGAGCCGGACACCGTGCCGTTTACGCCCTCCTCGGCCAGGAGCAGCGTGCCGCGTATGCCCTCGCGCTCGCAGAGCTGGCGCAGGGGCGCCTGCCAGTCGCGAAAGTCCGGCAAGGAGGCGAAATGGTAGAGCGCAGCCACCACCACCGGCGCGGACCGGCCCTCAGTCATGGCGGCTGCCCCCGCGGCAGGTCGGACTCTCGGGTGCCGTGCCGGCGGCCGCCCACTCGGCCGGGGTGAACAGGTGCAGCGCCAGTGCATGCAGGCCGGCAGCCATTTCGTCCTGCAGCAGCGCATAGACCTTCTGGTGACGGGCGACCGGGCGCAGCCCCTCGAAAGCGGTGCTGGCCAGCACCACCTTGTAATGGGTTTCCAGCCCGCGGCTGTGCAGGTGCGACTCGTCATGCACCTCGAGGTGCAGGGGCGCAAAGGCCGCACGCAGGCGGGCTTCGATCAGTTGCTGGCGGGACATGTGACCTCCGGGAAGTGCAGGCGGCGGATTATACGCAGCCCGGCCCCGCTGCCACTGACCGGGGTCAGACAGACGGCCGGTGGCGGCGCTGCCGGCGCCTTGCTTTCGGGCCGATCTGGCGTATGACTCAGTACTGAATCCCTGCCGGAGACCTGCCCCATGGCCATCGACTATGTCAGCCGCGCGCCCGGCGCCATCCGCTACTTTCCCGAGGCCGGTGAACCGGCGGCCGCCATGGGCGAGCGCGAGGTGCGCGATGTCGCCGAAATCTTCCAGACCCCGCTCACCGGCAGCTACAACTGGGACTACGAAAGTGCCGACGGCCGCATCCGCAAACTCTACCGGCTCGGCAAGACGCTGAACTGGAACCAGGAAAGCGACCTCGACTGGAGCCGCAGCTTTCCGCGCGACCAACCCCCGGTGGAGCCCGGCTTCAACCCCTTCAACGGCTATGCGCCCTTCGAGGCGCTGGACGAGGCCGGGAAGCTGCGCTTCGGCTGGCACAACCAGGCCTGGACGCTGTCGCAGTTCCTGCATGGCGAACAGGGGGCACTGCTGGTGGCCTCGCAGCTGGCCGCCTGTGCACCCACCTTCGACGCCAAGCTGTATGCCGCCTCGCAGACCTTCGACGAGGCGCGCCATGTCGAGACCTTCAACCGCTACCTGCAGGAAAAGATCGGCATCCAGTACCCGGTGAACCCGCACCTGAAGTCACTGCTCGACAAGATCCTCACCGACCCGCGCTGGGACCTGAAGTTCATCGGCATGCAGATCATCATCGAGGGGCTGGCGCTGGCCGCCTTCAACACCATGAAGATGGTGTCGCTGGACCCGCTGCTGAAGGACATCATCCATCTGGTGATCCGCGACGAAGCCCGCCATGTCACCTTCGGCGTGAACTACCTTGAATACATCGTGCAGCAGCTGTCGCCGGAAGAAATCGAGGAGCGCGCACAGTTCGCCTACGAGGCCTGCGTGGTGATGCGCGAGCGCCTGGTCGCCACCGAGGTGTTCGAGGAGTTTGGCTGGGACGTGGCCGCGGCACGACAGCAAGTGCTGGATGCTGCGGTGATGGAACATTTCCGCAAGTTCCTCTTCTCGCGCATCATCCCCAACCTCGGCCGCATCGGCCTGCTGACCGACAGCGTGCGCCCGAAGTTCGAGGCCCTCGGCATTCTTGAGTATGAAACCGCTCCCAGCGATGCCGACATCGACTGGGCCGAACTGTCAAAGCCGCTCTACGCAGGCTGAATCTGGATGATGCGCATGAAAAAGCCGGCAAATGCCGGCTTTTTCATGCGCACAGAAATGCTGCGGGTCAGTTGCGCGGCACAATGCGCGGCGGCGTCTTGCTGCGATCGCCACGTGCCGCCTGGTACAGCGGGTCAACCTTGGGCAGCAGACCCTTGATACCGCTGATGCGCTGGTCACTCGAGGGGTGCGTGCTGAGGAAGGCCGGACCGCCGCCACCCGAGCTGGCCGCCGCCATCTTTTCCCACAGCGTCACGGCGGCTGCCGGGTTGTAGCCGGCCCGCGCCATCAGCTCGAGGCCGACGATGTCGGCCTCGGCTTCCTGGCCGCGGCTGTGCGGCAGCGTGAGTCCGACCTGCACCGCCATCTGCGCAATCGCCAGGTTCTGCTCTGACACCTTGCCCATGGCACCGATCAGCGACATGCCGGTCTGCTGCACATAGGCCTGCGACATGCGCTCGCGGCCATGCTCGCGCAGCGCATGCGCGATTTCGTGCCCCATGATGGCGGCAATCTCGTCATCGGTGAGCGCGAGCTTGGTGATGATGCCGGTGAAAAACATGATCTTGCCGCCGGGCGCGCAATAGGCGTTCAGTTCGTCGCGCGACTCCAGGTTCACTTCCCAGCCCCAGCCGAGCGCGTCCTTGCGGAAGATGGCGACATGCGGAATCAGGCGGTCGGCAATGACGCGGATGCGTTCGAGATTGGCTTTGTCAGTGTTGAGCTTGCCGGCCTGGCTGGCCTTGCCGAGTTCGCCCTTGTAGGACTCCAGCGCCATGGCATCAACCTGGGCCGCCGGCAGCAGCAGGAACTGCCGGCGTTCGATGCCGGTGGCACCGCGGTCGGTAGTGCTGGCACAGGCGGCGAGCAGCAGGACCAGGGGCAGCGTGAGAAGGGGCTTGCGCATGATGACCTCTATCCGTAACGCCGACACGGGAAGGCCGGCTCAGTGCGGATAGCCGGTGATGACGCGGATTTCCCGGTACAGCGGTTGCAGTTGACGGTAAAGCGGGCGATAGACCCGCGTGTGCAGCGAATGGTACAGCGCGGCGTCGGCCTTGTCCGGCATCACGGTGTGGCCGACGCGTGTCATTTTCGCCACTGCAGTACGGAAATCCGGATGCAGGCCGAGACCGACCGCGGCACAGATGGCGGCGCCGAGACCGGAGGTTTCCGTGGTGTGCGGCCGCTCGACCGGCAGGTTGAACATGTTGGCGGCAATGCGCACGACGCCGTCGGACTGTGCCCCGCCACCGGAAACCCGCAGGCGGCGCAGGCGCGTGCCGGTGCGCTTCTCGATGCGGCCCGCGCTGTCGCGCAACGCATGCATCAGGCCCTCGACGATGGCGCGGTAGACATGCGCCCGGCCATGCACGTCGCCAAAGCCGATCAGCGCGCCCTTGGCTTCGCGCCCGGGCTCGCGCACCCCGGGCGACCAGTAGGGCTGCAGCATCAGCCCCATGTTGCCGGCCGGCGTGTCGGCCAAATGCTGCTCGAACACCTGCTCCACCGGCACCCCGAGGGCGGCGGCGCGCGCCACGTCGTCGGCACCGAACTGTTCGCGGAACCAGTTCACCATCCAGAAGCCGCGCAAGGTCTGCACCTCGGTGCAGTAATGCCCCGGCACCGGCGCCGGGTACGGCGGCAACAGCGGCGTGACTTCGACATAGCGGCGGCGGATGGTGTTGACGGTGGCCGTGGTACCAAAGCTGAGTGCACCCAGATGCGGCTCGAGACAGCCCGAGCCCAGCACTTCGCAGGCCTTGTCGGCGCCGGCGGCAATGAGCGGCAGGCCGGCCGGAATCCCGGTCACGGCAGCCGTGGCCTCGGTAATGGTGCCCAGCACCTGCCCCGCCGGCACCAGCTCCGGCAAATGCCGGGGCTCGAGACGCATGGCCTCCCACTTCCAGTCCCAGGGGCGCGCCCAGGCCTGGCGCCGGAAATCGAAGGGCACATAGCCGACCTGCGCCGCCACCGCATCGCGGAAGCGGCCGGTCAGCCGGTGTGTGAGATAGCCCGACAGCAGCAGGCATTTGTGCATGCGGGCGAAGATGGCCGGCTCGTGCTCGGCCAGCCAATTGGCCTCGGCCTGACGGCAGAGGTGACGCAGCGTTTCGGTTTCGCCAAGCGCGCGGAACACCGCCTGCCAGTGCAGCGACAAGGGTGGCGTGCGCGTCGCCTCGCGCTGGTCCAGCCAGGTGATGGCCGGGCGCAGCGCCACGCCGTCGCGGTCCACCGGCACCATGGTCGCGCGCTGCGTGGTCAGCGTGACGCCAATGACCTCCGAGGGTTGCGCGCCCTGCATCCACAGCCCGCGCACCGCGCGCACCAGGCACTCCCAGTAATAGTCGGCTGACTGCTCGGCCTGGCCGGGCTCGGGCGCGTGATAGACCGGATCGAACTTGACCTGCGAACGCGCGAGCAGTTGCCCGTCGCGATCGAACAGCAGCGCCCGCACGCTTTGCGTGCCGTTGTCGATCGCGAGCAGGGTCTGCTGCGCCATGGTGTCAGTCTCAGGCCGCGGCGCTGTGCGAGGACGGCACGGTCGGCAGGCTGTAGTGACGCAGCCAGATGTCGCGATAGCGCTCGGCCTCGGCGGCCCAGCGCGCATCATCCCAGCCGAGCTCGGCCTGGCAGACGGTGCGGATGCGCAGCAGATGCCCCATGCCACCTTCGGGCAGCAACAGGCCAAGACGGGTGCGGCGCAGCAGCAGGTCGTCCAGATGCTCGACCTGTTCGTAGCGTGCGGCCCAGCGCAACTCGGCCCACAGCGTTTCCACCAGCGGCACGGTCTCAAGCTCCTCGACGCGCGCCTCGCGCAGGAACTGTGCAGTGTGCAGGCCGAATCGGCCTTTCAGGCGCTTGAGGTCACCGGCCGGACGGGCCGACTCCAGCGGCGCCACGGCACGGAACACCGGGGCCTTGCTGTCACGTGCATCCAGTGCCGGCAAGTGCTTCGCCGCCAGCGCCAGCGCATCGAGTGCGATCAGGCGGAAGGTGGTGAGCTTGCCGCCGGTGACGGTGATCAGGCCGGCGTCATCCCAGACACTGTGGTCGCGACGCTCGGCGGAAGGGTTGACGCCACTGCCCGAGGCCACGATGGGGCGCACGCCGCTGAAGGTGGCAATGACATCGGCCGTGCCCAGCGCCGCACGAGGGAACTGCGCATTGGCGCCGCGCAGCATGTAGTCCACTTCCTGGGCGGTGATGCTGGCCTCGGTGTCGAGATCGTCGCGGTGATCGAGGTCGGTGGTGCCGATGACGGTGCGGCCCTCCCACGGATAGATGAACAGCGGACGCTTGTCTTCGGCGTGCATGAAGATCACCGCCTCTTCCAGTGGCAGGCGGCCCGGGGCCAGCACCAGATGACTGCCACGCTGCGGACGCACTTTTTTCTCGCCGGCAAGTTTCTCGCGCAGGCGATCGGCCCAGGCACCAGTGGCGTTGATGACCACACTAGCCTTCACCTCGGCGCTGGCACCACCGATGTCGTCGCGCAGCGCGAGGCCGGTCACCTGGCCGTCGGCCATCAGCAGCGACTCGGCCTTCACATAGTTCAGCAGCAAGGCGCCGTCGGCCTGCGCCTCGTCGAGCACGCGCTGGACGAGACGGGAGTCGTCGACCAGCGCATCGGTGTAGCGCGAGGCGCCGGTCAGGCGTTCGTCGCGATAGCCCGGCATGCGCGCCAGAAAATCAGCCTTGCGGAAAAAGCGGTGGTCGCGCACGCCGGCCAGCAGGTCGTACAGGCGCACCAGCAGGCCGAAGGCAAACGGCCCCGGGAACACGCGCTTGTAATGCGCGAACCAGTAGCCCATGCGACTGACCAAGCCCGGCGCCTCGACCAGCAGGCGCTCGCGCTCGGTCAGCGAGTGCCAGGTCAGCTTGATGTCACCCTGCGCGATGTAGCGCAGACCGCCATGCACCATCTTCGAGGAGCGGCTGGACGTGCCCCAGGCATAGTCACGCTGCTCGACGAGGGCGGTTTTCAGGCCGCGGCGCGCGGCCTCGCGGGCCACACCGGCGCCGGTGATGCCCCCACCAATCACCAGCACGTCCCAGTGCTCCGTGGTCAGCCGCGTCCACGCGGCGCTGCGTTCGATACGCTCGCGCGCCATCTCAGTTCTCCTCGTCCAGCAACAGCTTGCCGGGATTCAGCCTTCGTTCGGGATCAAAATGCCGGCACAGCGCGGTGAGCGCCGCCATGCCGAGCGGGCCTTTTTCAGCCGGCAGCCAGGGCGCGTGGTCACGTCCCACGCCATGCTGGTGGCTGATGGTGCCGCCGGCGCGCACGATGGCCTCGCTGGCGGCCTGCTTCAGTGTCTGCCAGCGCGCCAGCGTGGTCGCATAGTCGGGGCCGGCACGGAAAGCATAGGTGGTGTAGATGCTGGAGCCCTGTGCATAAACATGGGACAGATGGGTGAAGGCGAGCACGTTCTCGCCCTCCGCCTTCAGCCCGTCGCGCAGGGCGGCCTCGACAGCCTCCATGGCGGGCGTGACACGCGGCCAGTCGAC
>DAIRDY010000002.1:41468-43714 GCA_036795935.1 Moraxellaceae bacterium
AGGATGAGCTGGGTACGGGTTTCCTCGGCATTCGACAAGCGCAGCATGGACAGCGGCAGCCGGCGCTGCGCCAGCTCGCGCATGGCACTGCTGGCCGCCGCCCAGCCGGGCAGGAAAAACACGTGGAATTCTTCAGCCTCGGGCAGCCGGCTCACCCGCACCTTGACCTCGGTGAGCACGCCGATGCGGCCTTCCGAGCCCAGCACCAGCTCGCGCAGGTCGGGACCGGCACTGGAGGCCGGGAAGGTGGGGATGTCCAGCGTGCCGTCGAAGGTTTCCAGGCGGCCGCCGGCGAACAGCTGCTCGATGCGGCCATAGCGCAGCGACTGCTGGCCGCTGGAGCGGGTCACCACCCAGCCGCCCAGCGTCGACAACTCGAAGGATTGCGGGAAATGGCCGAGCGTATAGCCCTCGGCATTGAGCAGGGCCTCGACGCGCGGGCCGTTGGCGCCGGCGCCGAGGGTGGCGAGCTGCGCCTCGCGGTCCAGGTGCAGCAGGCCATCCAGCTTCGCCAGCGAGAGCGTGAGCACCGGCCGGGCACCCGGCAGCGGATTGATGTGGCCGGCCACCGAGGTGCCGCCACCATAGGGAATCACGGTCAGGTCATGCTGGCGGGCGTAGTCCAGCAGCACGCGGACCTCGGCTGAGGAGACCGGCGTCGCCACGCCATCCGGAAAATGACCGAAATCGCCCGAACGCAGCGCCAGCCAGTCCGGCAGGCTCTGGCCGCGGGCATGCAGCACACGCTGCCAGGGATCGGTGGACACCAGGGGATGCGCCGGCAGGCGCGAGGCCGGCACCCGGGCCTGCACCTCGTCACGGCCGGCATCGGGCAAGGCCGTTGCCGACCCCAGCACGCCGGCCAGAAAGGCCTGCACTTCAGGCGCTGCCGGAAATGCCTCGTTTTCACTGCCCCAGCCATTCCACTTGCGCATGCCGCAACCTCTTCGCAGGGTGCCTTGCCAGGCACCGGAAATCCGGCGGATAGGCTAGCAGGAGATTATGCGCAGGCGATGACACAGCCCGACGGCCGCATCACAAAAAAGGACAAAGCGGGAGGAAAGCGGCTGGCCGCAAGCAGGCTCAGGCAGGACGGGCCGGCGCCGGCTTGCGCACGGCCATCAGCGTCGTCATGTGCTGTTCGCCGGCCGCCGTCAGCTGCCACCAGATGCGGCTGTCTTCGGGGCGCGGCACACGTCGTATCAGACCCAGCGTACGGAACTGCACCTTGATGGTGTTGAGGCACAGCGGCGCCAGCGTGATGTCGGTGACGGCATGGGTCTTGGGCCGGGAAGCCTGCACATCCTTGAGCGCCACTTCCTGCACCCGCTCAGAGAGCTTGGCCGCGATGAAATCCTCATGCTGCGGCTGGCTGAGATGGGGGGCAAAGCTCAGGAACAGGGCATTCCAGCTCAACTGCGAACGCGCCGGCACTTCCTCGCAATTACCGGCTGCATAGGCCTTGCAGCGGTACATGACCTCGAACAGGTCCTGCCCCTGGGCGAGACCGCCGCCCAGGCTCTTGCTCAGCCACTGCTCGCGCTCTTGCTCGAGATCCGTCACGCGCTGGCGCAAGGCCTCGACCTCACGCTCGAGCTTGGGATTACTGACCTGGGTGCTGCGCACCCAGCCCGGCATCGGACGGGTCTGGATCAGTTGCGGCAGGTACTGGCGTACCCCGGACTCCAGGCTGCGCTCATCACTCCAGCGGGCGGTCACGCCCTTGAGCAGCAACTGGCGGAAATCGTTGAACTTGAGCCGGCCCTCGGGGGTCTTTTCCTGCAGGTCGGCAGGACGCGACTCCGGCGACTCGTGCAGCATGACCAGGATCGGCTTTTGCTTGGTGGCCGCATACACGTACTCCATGTGCGTGTAGCTGACGCCTGATGGTGACAACGAGCCATAGCGGCTACCCACCAGCAGCAGGTAATAGTCGCTCTCGTCGATAAGCTTCTTGATGGCCGCCCAGGCACCAGGCCCGGACGGATGCAGCTCCAGCCCACAGGGCAGGCAGCCCATGGTCGGCAGGATCTGGGTCAGGAGGCGGCGTTCCTCCTGCAGATCCGTATAGGTCGAACTGACGAAAACCTGATAGCGCTTTTCGCTCACGACTGCCCCATTGCGACGCTCTTGCGCCCTGCCAACCCCAATGCCGAATGCGAACTGACAACAAACGACAGAAACAGCCTTAAATGATAACGACAGCTTCTTGAGCACGCACGCTTTTTGTGCCAACCGGCGATAAA
>DAIRDY010000003.1:0-1906 GCA_036795935.1 Moraxellaceae bacterium
CCCATCATGGCGTGGTGCAGCTTGCCCATGGACAGCGCGCGCACCAGCAGGTCGACTTCCCCGGCGCCAATCAGCTTGCCGCTGGAGGCCTTGTAGTCCTGCGGCGGGGCCACGAAGGCGATCTTCGGGGTGTGCTGGCGGGTGGCCGCCTCCTCGGGGGTCTTGATCAAGCCCATGCGCAGGGCGCCGGCGACGCGAATGGCCTCGAAGCGGGCCAGCGCGGCAGGGTCAGTGTTAATCTGCTCGCGCAGCTCGGTGCCGGTGTAGCCGATGTCGGCGGCATTCACGAACACGGTGGGAATGCCGGCCGTGATCATGGTCGCCTTGAGCGTGCCGCCCTTTACAACATCATCAGGCACCTCAAGGTCGTCCACCAGATTGCCGGTGGGGAACATGGCGCCGCCCTCTTCCGCATCGTCGGACGGCTCGATGAACTCGAGCACGATCTCCGCTGCCGGGAAGGTCACGCCATCGAGCTCGAAGTCACCGGTTTCCTGCACCTGGCCATTGGTGACAGGCACATGGGCAATGATGGTTTTCTGGATGTTGGCCTGCCAGATGCGCACGACGGCGGTCCCGTTCGCCGGGATGCGCGCCGGGTCGACCAGCCCGGCATGGATGGCGAAGGCGCCAGCGGCGGTGGAGAGGTTGCCGCAGTTGCCGCTCCAGTCCACGAAGGCCTTGTCGATGGAAACCTGGCCGTAGAGATAGTCGACATCGTGATCGGGCACGGCGCTCTTCGAGAGAATCACGCACTTGCTGGTGCTGGAGGTGGCGCCACCCATGCCGTCGATGTGTGCGGCATAAGGGTCGGGGCTGCCGATCACGCGCATGAACAGCTTGTCACGGGCAGGTCCCGGCTGCTGGCAACTGGCCGGCAGGTCCTGCAGGCGGAAGAACACGCCCTTGCTGGTGCCGCCACGCATGTAGGTGGCGGGAATCTTCACTTGTGCGGGATGCGCCATGGCAATACTCCTCGTCATTCGTCAAATCGTGATCAGCTTGCTGAAAAGCCATCATTCAGAAGCCTGTTGGAAAACGCCCCGGGACGGAGGCCGTACCGGGGCGTCAGGACAGTGCTGCAAACCTGCGCGAGGATCCGTCAGGCCTTGGAGGCCTCAAGGAAATCCTTGGCAAAGCGCTGCAGCACGCCGCCCGCTTCGTACACGGACACTTCCTCGTCGGAGTCCAGGCGGCAGGTCACCGGCACACGCACGACTTCACCATTCTTGCGGTTGATCACCAGCGTGAGGTCGGTGCGCGGAGCGAGCTTGCCTTCCACGTCGTAGGTTTCCGTGCCGTCCAGTGCCAGCGTCAGGCGCGTCGTGCCCGGCTTGAACTCGCAGGGCAACACACCCATGCCGATCAGGTTGGTGCGATGGATGCGCTCGAAGCCTTCGGCCACGATCACTTCCACACCGGCAAGGCGCACGCCCTTGGCAGCCCAGTCACGCGACGACCCCTGACCGTAGTCGGCACCGGCGATGATGATCAGGTTCTGCTTGCGATCCATGTAGGTTTCGATGGCTTCCCACATGCGCATGACCTTGCCTTCCGGCTCCACGCGCGCAAGCGACCCCTTCTTCACCTGACCATCCACCACGGCCATTTCATTGACCAGTTCCTTGTTGGCGAAGGTGGCGCGCTGTGCCGTAAGGTGGTCACCTCGGTGCGTGGCGTAGGAATTGAAGTCCTCTTCCGGCAGACCCATCTTGTGCAGATATTCACCCGCCGCCGAATTCATCATGATCGCGTTGGAGGGCGAGAGATGGTCGGTGGTGATGTTGTCCGGCAGGATGGCCAGCGGACGCATGCCCTTGAGCGTACGCTCGCCGGCCAGTGCGCCCTCCCAGTAGGGCGGACGACGGATGTAGGTCGACATCGGGCGCCAGTCGTACAGCGGCGA
>DAIRDY010000003.1:2006-26377 GCA_036795935.1 Moraxellaceae bacterium
GTCGCATACAGGTCGCGATCGATGATTTCCTGCTGGATCTTCGGATCCAGCGCACCGGACATGCCGTTGCAGGTGGTGCAGGCAAAGGCCACGATGCCGAAGCCGAGGGCTTCGAGGTCATCGAGCAGGCCCGCTTCCTTCAGGTAAAGCTCCACCACTTTCGAACCCGGCGCCAGCGAGGACTTCACCCAGGGCTTGCGCACCAGACCCAGCTTGCGCGCATTGCGTGCGATCAGGCCGGCGGCAATCACGTTGCGCGGATTGGAGGTGTTGGTGCAGGAAGTGATGGCCGCAATGATGACAGCGCCATCGGGCATGAGGCCCTGGGCTTCCTGTTCACGCGCCTTGTCCAGGTCCACGGCAATGCCGCGCTCGGCCAGTGCCGACACCGGCAGGCGACGGTGCGGATTGGAGGGGCCGGCCATGTTGCGCACTACCGACGAGAGATCGAACCTGAGCACGCGCTCGTGTTCCACCTTCGTCAGCGTGTCGGACCACAGGCCGGCTTCTTTGGCATAGGTTTCCACCAGTGCCACCTGCTCGTCGCTGCGGCCCGTGAGGCGCAGGTAATCCAGTGTCTGCTGGTCGATGGAGAACATGGCCGCAGTCGCGCCATATTCCGGCGCCATGTTGGAAATGGTGGCGCGGTCACCGATGGTGAGCGAGGAGGCGCCCTCGCCGTAGAACTCAAGATAGGCGCCGACCACCTTTTCCTTGCGCAGGAATTCGGTCAGGGCCAGCACGATGTCGGTGGCGGTGATGCCCGGCTGACGGCGACCAGAAAGCTCGACACCGACGATGTCGGGCAGGCGCATCCACGACGCGCGGCCCAGCATGACGTTCTCGGCCTCGAGGCCACCCACGCCCACGGAGATCACGCCCAGTGCATCCACATGCGGCGTGTGTGAGTCGGTACCCACGCAAGTATCCGGATAGGCAAGACCGTTGTCGTTGTGGATCACCGGCGACATCTTCTCCAGATTGATCTGGTGCATGATGCCGTTGCCGGCCGGAATCACGTCGACATTGTCGAAGGCCGTCTTGGTCCAGTTGATGAAGTGGAAACGGTCTTCGTTGCGGCGTTCTTCGATGTCGCGGTTTTTCTGGAAGGCATCGGGGTCGAAACCGCCGCATTCCACGGCCAGCGAGTGGTCGACGATGAGCTGCACCGGCACGACCGGATTGACCTTGGCCGGGTCGCCGCCCTGGTCGGCGATGGCATCACGCAGGCCGGCCAGGTCGACCAGCGCAGTCTGGCCCAGGATGTCGTGGCAGACCACGCGGGCCGGGAACCAGGGAAAGTCGCGCTCGCGCTTGCGCTCGATGAGCTGCACGAGGCACTCGTTGATGATGGCCGGGTCGGCCTTGCGCACGATGTTTTCGGCGTGCACACGGGCCGTGTACGGCAGGCCGGCCCAGGCGCCCGGCTTGATGGCTTCCACCGCGGCACGGGCATCGAAGTAGTCGAGCGAGGTGCCGGGCAGGTTCTTGCGAAATTGGCTGTTCATTTCTGGCTATCTCTGCAAATCATCCGTTCATGGTTCGACAGGCTCACCACGAACGGATGACTTCATTGCTGAAAAATTTCCCGTTCGCCCTGAGCCTGTCGAAGGGCGCAGCGATTATTTGCGGTCCTTGAGCGGCACGAACTTCTGGTCTTCAGGACCGGTGTAGTTCGCGCTCGGACGGATGATCTTGCCGTCGATGCGCTGCTCGACGATGTGCGCACTCCAGCCGGAGGTGCGGGCAATCACGAAAAGCGGCGTGAACATGTCGGTGGGCACGCCCATCATGTGGTAGCTGACGGCAGAGAACCAGTCGAGGTTGGGGAACATCTTCTTGATTTCCCACATCACGCTCTCGAGGCGCTCGGCGATGTCGTACATCTTGGTGTTGTCCTGCTCTTTCGACAGGTCTTCAGCCACCTTCTTGATCACGACGTTGCGCGGGTCGGACACGGTATAGACCGGGTGACCGAAGCCGATGATGACTTCCTTTTTCTCGACACGGGCACGGATGTCGGCCTCGGCCTGGTCCGGATTGTCGTAGCGCTTCTGGATTTCGAAGGCGACCTCGTTGGCGCCGCCATGCTTCGGGCCGCGCAGCGCGCCGATGGCACCGCAGATGGCCGAATACATGTCGGAACCGGTGCCGGCCACCACGCGCGAGGTGAAGGTGGAGGCATTGAACTCGTGCTCGGCGTAGAGGATGAGCGAGGTGTGCATGGCACGCACCCAGGACTCGCGCGGCTTCTCGCCATGCAGCAGGTGCAGGAAATGGCCGCCAATGGAGTCATCGTCGGTTTCGACGTCGATGCGCTTGCCGTTGTAGGCAAAGTGGTACCAGTACAGCAGCATCGAACCCAGGCAAGCCATCAGCTTGTCGGCGATGTCGCGGGCACCGGGGTGGTTGTGATCTTCCTTTTCAGGCTTGACGCAACCCAGCACGGACACACCGGTGCGCATCACGTCCATGGGGTGGGACGACGGCGGGAGCTGCTCGAGCGCCACCTTCACGGCAGCCGGCAGGCCGCGCAGCGACTTCAGCTTGGCCTTGTAGCCAGCCAGTTCAGCCACCGTCGGCAGCTTGCCGTGCACCAGCAGGTGGGCAATTTCCTCGAATTCACAGGTGGTGGCGATATCCAGGATGTCGTAGCCGCGATAGGCCAGGTCGTTGCCGGTACGACCGACAGTGCACAGTGCCGTGTTGCCGGCGGCAGTGCCGGAGAGGGCGACGGACTTCTTGGGCTTGAAACCCGGGGTGGTGGTCTGCTCGGACATCATTTTCTCCTTCACTCTTGAGAATGTAGGTGCGGATTCACCCGCACGAAGCATGCGTGTTTGTGCGGATGCGCCACAGGCACAGCTCAAGGGCAAATCCGCGGCGGCGAAAAATCACTTCTTGCTGGAAAACAGCTGGTCGATCTTGTCTTCGTACGCGTGATAGTTCAGGAACTCGTACAGCTCCTTGCGCTTCTGCATCAGGTCCAGCACGTTGACCTGGGTGCCTTCCTTGCGCACAGCCTCGTACACGGCCAGCGCCGCCTTCTGCATGGCACGCGTTGCCGACAGCGGGTATAGCACCATGGCAATGCCCTGCTCGCCCAGCTGCTGTGTGGTGTAGTACGGCGTGTCGCCGAACTCGGTGATGTTGGCCAGCACCGGTACTTTCACCGCCTCGCAGACGGTCTTGTACATGGTGATGTCGGTCATGGCCTCGGCAAAAATCGCATCGGCACCGGCCTCGACATAGGCGCAGGCGCGGTCGATCACGCCCTGCAGGCCTTCCTTCTGCAGCGAGTCGGTACGCGCCATCAGCACGAAGTCCGGATCGGTCTTGGCATCGGCGGCGGCCTTCACGCGGTCGACCATTTCGTCGACGGCAACGATTTCCTTGTTCGGACGATGACCGCAACGCTTCTGTGCCACCTGGTCCTCGATGTGCACGGCGGCCGCGCCGGCCTTGATCATTTCCTTGATGGTACGGCTGATGTTGAACGCACCGCCCCAGCCGGTGTCGATGTCCACCAGCAGCGGCGTGTCGACCGCGGCGGTAATGCGGCGCACGTCGGTGAGCACGTCATCCAGCGAGGTGATGCCGAGGTCGGGCAGGCCATAGGAGTAGTTGGCCACGCCGGCACCGGACAGGTAGATCGCGCGGTAGCCGACCTGGGTCGCCATCATCGCGGCATAGGCATTCACGGTGCCCATCACCTGCAGAGGCTTTTCCTCGACCAGGGCCTTGCGGAAGCGCGCGCCGGCGCTGAGTGCTTGCGTCATGGAATGACTCCTTAGGTTATCGCGGAGGGGCCTGCGCCCCCCGGCAGCAGTGCCGACCCGCTCGGGGTCGTGCGTTCACGGAAATGGCGTTCGATGTTGTCGCGGGCAGAGCTGATGTGGCGGCGCATCAGGATTTCCGCCATTTCGGCATCGCCGGCCTCGATCGCCTCGATGATGCGGTGGTGCTCGCCAAAGGCCTTCTGCGGACGGCCCTCGGTGACGGAGAACTGGTAGCGGTACAGACGCACGCGGTGATAGAGCTCGCCGCAGAGCATCTGCGCCAGCACCTCGTTGCGGCTGCCCTGCACGATGCGGTAGTGGAAGTCGAAGTCGCCCTCTTCCTGGAAATAGGCGCGCCCTTCCTGAAACTCGGCCTGCTTCTCGTGGGCGGCCAGCAACTGCTTGAGCCCCTGCACTTCTTCGGGCGTCATGTGCTGCGCGGCCAGGCGGGCGGCCAGCCCCTCCATGGCTTCGCGCACCTGGTAAATGTGGATCAGCTCGTCGAAGGACAGGGAGATGACGCGGACGCCGACATGGGGAATGCGGGTCAGCAGCTTGCGGCCCTCGAGCCGGCGCAGGGCCTCGCGCAGCGGGCCGCGGGAAACGCCGTAGCGGGCGGCGAGCTCGGCCTCGGACATCTTGCTGCCCGGCTGCAGCTCGCCCTTGATGATGGCATTCTGGATGGCGCTGAAGACCCGGTCGGCCAGCGTGCGGGCCTCGGCGCCGTCGTCGGCGTCGGGGCGGTAGGGCGTGCTGTCAGGGGTCTGGCTCATGCGCTTTTGTCGACAATCCAGAGGGTGGCGTGACGGTACTCTCCGGTCACAAGCCTGTCAACGAGGTTGTCGACAATATTGTCAACAATACTGAGGCGCCCTCCCCACCCCTGCCCACGGGCATAACACCGGACCTGCCATGCTCACCGATATCGGCCTCAACCTTGCCAGCCAGCGCTTCGACCGGGACCGGGAGGCCGTGCTGGCCCGTGCGCGGGCCGCCGGCGTGCAGCGCTTCATCCTGACCGGCACCAGCGTGGCGGGCAGTGCCGAGGTGATTATCCTCGCCCGCGCCCATGCGGGCTGCCACGCCACGGCCGGCGTGCATCCGCACGAAGCGTCGGGGCTGGATGACGCAGGCCTCGCCCGGCTGCGCCAGTTGCTGGCCGACCCTGCGGTGGTTGCCGTCGGCGAGACCGGACTCGACTTCAACCGCAACTATTCGCCGCCCGCCGCGCAGGAAGCTGCCTTCGCGGCGCAGATCGGCCTGGCCGCCGAGACCGGCCTGCCGCTGTTCCTGCACGAGCGGGACGCCGCCGAACGCTTCCTGGCCATGCTGCGGTCCCACCGCAACGACTGGCAGGACGGCGTGCTGCACTGCTTTACAGGCAACCGCGAGACGCTGCATGCCTGCCTGGACCTGGGCTTGATGATCGGGATTACCGGCTGGGTCTGCGACGAGCGCCGCGGGCAGGAGTTGCAGGCACTGGTGAGGGAGATACCGGACGACCGCCTGCTGCTGGAGACCGATGCGCCCCACCTGCTGCCGCGCGACCTGCCGGCGGCGCCGGCAAACAGGCGCAACGAGCCGGCCTTCCTGCCGCATGTCGCGGCCCGCGTGGCGCAGCTGCGCGGCCAGTCCCTCGAGGCAGTGGCTGCGATCACCAGTGCCAATGCGGCCAGGCTGTTCCGCTTGCCAGCTGCCAGCTGATGTCGATCGACAGCGCGCAGCCGGCGCAAGGCTGGCGGCAGCGGCTCAGGCCGCGAGGCGCAAGATGTCGAGCAGCGAGAAAGGCCAGCCGAGTTCTCGCCCGTCGTCGGCCAGCAAGACCGGAATGCGCGTGCCGTAGCGCTCGACCAGCGCCTCATCCAGGGCGATGTCGCAATAGCGCCAGTCGATGGCACGCGCCGCCGCCACCTGCTGCAGCAGCACCTCCGCTTCGTCACAGAGATGGCAGCCGCGCGTGCCCAGCAAGGTCAGCATGTCAGCGCCCTGCCGTGATGCGCCAGCAACGATGGATGCCCGGGTTGCGCGCAAAGTCGAAGCCGATGGTGGCGGGCGTGATGTCCTCGATCAGCAGATGCGACAAGGCTGCCTCGTCGAGGCGGAACTTGCGATAGTTGTTCGAGAAATAGAGCACGCCGCCCGGCACCAGCGTGCGCATGGCCAACTCGATCAGGCGCACATGGTCGGCCTGCACGTCGAACACATCGGGCGTGCGCTTGGAGTTGGAGAAGGTGGGCGGGTCCAGGAAGATCACGTCGAAGCGCTCGCGGCAGTCCTGCAGCCAGCGGATGCTGTCGGCCTGCTCGAAGCGGTGCCGGTCCGGCATCAGGCCGTTGAGCGCGAAATTGCGCTGCGCCCAGGCCAGATAGGTAGGCGACAGATCGACCGTCGTGGTCGTCGCGCCGGCCAATGCCGCGTGCACGCTGGCCACGCCGGTATAGGCAAACAGGTTCAGGAAACGCTTGCCGGCCACCTCCTGCGCCATGCGCAGGCGCAACGGCCGGTGATCGAGGAACAGGCCGGTATCAAGATAGTCGGTCAGGTTCACCAGCAGCCAGGCGTCGCCTTCGCGCACCTCGAAAAAGCGTCCCAACGTGGCCTGCTTCTCGTATTGCTGCGTGCCCTTCTGCCGCGAACGCACCTTGATGAACACCTGCTCGCGATGCAGGCCGAACACATGGCGTATCGCCGTCAGCGCCAGCCGGAAACGGGCCTGGGCCTTTTCCGGGTCCACGGTTTTGGGCGGCGCGTATTCCTGCACATGCAGGCGGTCCTCATAGACGTCCAGCGCCAGGTTAAATTCAGGCATGTCGGCGTCATAGACACGGTAGCAATACACCTGCTCTTTTTCGGCCTGGCGTTGCGCGGCTTTCAGGTTCTTGCGCAGGCGGTTGGCAAAGGCCTCGGCCTCCGCCGGCAGCTCGCCGGCGGCCTCTGTAAAGCGGGTGACGCCCCGTGCGGGGAGCACCGGAATGTCGGCGTGGCGGACATACACCGTCAGCGCGCCGTTGTGCATTTTTTCGGTGGCACGGTGCGTGAAACCGAGCGCGTCGACATGCTGGATGTCGGCGGCCAGCACGCAGGCCTGCCAGCCCGGCAATGCCGCCGTCGTGATGCGCCCGAGTGCGCGGTAAAGCTCGCGCGTGGTGTCCTTTTCACCGAGGCGCTCGCCATAGGGCGGATTGCAGATCAGCAGGCCGCGGCCGGCAGGCAGGTCGGCCGGCGCGCGCAGCTGGTGCAGGGGCTGTGTCTCGAAACGGATCAGGTGCTCGACGCCGGCCGCGCGGGCATTGCGGCGCGCCGCCGTCACGGCGCGCTCGTCGCCGTCGAAGCCGAACAGGCGCGGCAGCACGCGCGCCCGCGCCGCCACCAGGCGCTCGCCGGCCTCGTCCAGCAGGCGCTGCCAGAGTGCGGCGTCATGCCCCAGCCAGCCGGTAAACCCGTAGTAGTCGCGCTCCAGCCCGGGCGCGATGTCGGCCACCCGCTGCGCCGCCTCAATGAGAAAAGTGCCGGAGCCGCACATGGGGTCGAGCAGCGCCGTGAAGTCGTGACCTTCCCTGCCCCAGCCCGCCTGCCAGAGCAAGGTCGCGGCCAGCGTTTCCTTGAGCGGCGCATCCGTCATGGCGACGCGATAACTGCGCCGGTGCAGGCTCTGGCCGGACAGGTCGAGGCTCACCTGGAAACCCTTTTCCGTGGCATGCACCTGCAGCGCCACATCGGGGCGTTCGGTATCTATACCGGGACGCTGGCCATGCCGTTCGCGGCACTGGTCGACAATCGCATCCTTCAGGCGCAGCGCCAGGAACTGCGTGTGCACCTTGACCTGCCGGGCCGCCGTCGCGTGCACGGCCAGCGTGCCCGAAGGGCGCAGCACCTGGGACCAGTCGTGACGCAGGCCCGCGAGGTAAAGCTGGTCGGGGCTGTCGCCCTCGGCCATGAACAGCGGCAACAGCACGCGCACGGCAAGCCGCGACCAGAGACAGAGCCGGTAGGCCTGCTCCAGGCTGGCGGTCACCAGCACCGCGCCGCGCTCGCGCCGGGGCGCGGTCAGGCCCAGTGCCACCAGCTCCTCGGCCAGCGCCGTTTCGGCGCCATCGCCACAGGTCACCACCAGTTCCAGCATCATATTCATCAGCAATTCAGTCAGTTGCGTGGCAATGGCGAGAAAGCGCGGAAAGTATTTCCGTCACCTCTATTCATGGCACGGGTTATGAAAAAACAATCGTCGACAGTCGCCGGCAAGAAGCCTACAAAGGTCAGACGCGGTCGTGTCCGGGCCGCAGGGTTGCGGCTTGCCCCGGTGGCCATGCACATCATGGCAGCACCGGCCTGCTGCAGGCATCTGCTGACGGCCAGCGCCGTCCATGGCATCCAGAGGGTCAACCATGAAGCGACACCAAGTGAAGCGGCACAAGAGGGAACGTGACGAACTGCTCTTTTCCCGGGGCTTTAACGCCGGCCTGACCGGACGCTCCCAGGAAGCCTGCCCCTATCAGAACATCAACCTGCGACAACACTGGATGGCCGGCTGGCGTGAAGGCCGCGTCTCCGAGCGCGAAGGCTATCGCGGCATCGCTGCCCTGCACCTCGTCCCGCGCATCTGACCCTGCATCAACCGCATGGGTGGACTGCCACCCTCGCTGGCCGTAAAAGGCCGAGCCGCCGCCCTTCGGGGCGGCTTTTTATTGCCCGCTGAAGCCGGCCACGGCCTCACGCACCAAGGCCGGCCCCCGGTAAATGAAGCCGGTATAGACCTGTACCAGTTGTGCCCCCGCCTCGTGCTTCTCGCGCGCGGAAGCGGCATCGACAATGCCGCCCACACCGATCACCGGCAGGCGACCTTCCAGCGCCGCCACCAGCTCGCGCAACACCCGCGTCGAGCTCTCGCGCACCGGCCGGCCGCTCAGGCCGCCGGCCTCGTTGCCATGCGGCAGGTGCTCGACGCCAGTGCGCGCCACCGTGGTGTTGGTCGCGATCACGCCATCGATCTCGAAACGGCGGAACTGGGCGGCCATCAGCTCCACGTCCTCGGACGTGAGGTCGGGCGCAATCTTCACCACCAAAGGCACATGACGGCCGTGCCGGCTCGCCAGCTGGGCCTGCCGGTTCTTGAGCGGCTCCAGCAATGCCGCCAGCGCATCAGCCGACTGCAGGCTGCGCAGGCCCTGGGTATTGGGCGAGGAAATGTTCACCGTGACATAGCTGGCATGGGCGTAGACACGCTCGAGGCAAGCCAGATAGTCGTCCACCGCCCGCTCGACCGGGGTGTCGAAATTCTTGCCGATGTTGATGCCAAGCACGCCGCGGAAGCGCGCACGCTCCACCTGCCGCACCAGATGATCCACCCCTGAGTTGTTGAAGCCCATGCGGTTGATGATGGCCTCGGCCTCGGGCAACCGGAACAGCCGGGGCTGCGGATTGCCGGGCTGTGGACGCGGGGTGACGGTACCGATCTCGATAAAGCCGAAGCCGAGCGCCGCCAGGCCGTCGATATGGTCACCGTTCTTGTCGAGGCCGGCGGCCAAGCCCACCGGATTCGGAAAGGTCAGGCCCATCAGCGACACCGGAGCGGCCGGCACCCGTGGCAACAGGTGCAGCAGTCCCAGGCGTTCAGCCACCGAAATGCCGCGCAAGGCAACATGGTGCGAGGTCTCGGGATCGAGGGAGAACAGCAGCTGGCGGGCCAGGGCGTACAGCATGGAGGCAGGTCCGGCGGACGAAGGGAAGGCGCGCATTATAGGGAGGCGCCTGCGAAAGCGGAAACGACAAGGCCCTCCGGAGAGGGCCTTGTCGGGATGCCGCAGGAGTTACTGGCGGTAGCTTTCCGGTTTGATCAGGAAGCTGGCCAGGGCCGGGATCAGCAGCAGTGCGCCGACCATGTTCCAGAGCAGCATTGCCGTCAGCAAGAGGCCCATGTCGGCCTGGAACTTGATCGGCGAGAACACCCAGGTGCAGACACCGATGGCCAGCGTGACGCCGGTGAACATCACCGCCTTGCCGGTGCTGGACAGCGTGGCCAGGTAGGACTCCTTCAGCGAGCGGCCTTCGCGCAGGAAGTGTTCGAACTTGGAGAAGATGTACAGGCCGTAGTCCACACCGATACCGACGCCGAGCGCGATCACCGGCAGCGTCGCCACCTTGATACCGATGCCGAGGATGGCCATCAGCGCCTCGCAAAGCATGGAGGTGATCACCAGTGGCAGGATGATGCAGGCCACCGGCCGCCAGGAGCGGAAGGCGATGAAGCAGATCAGGATGACCACGCTGTAAACCAGCAGCACCATCGGCGTTTTCTTCGCAGAAATCTCGTCGTTGGTGGCCGCTTCGATGCCGGCGTTACCCGACGCCAGCAGGAACTTCACGTCCTCGGAGTCATTGTCCTTGGCAAACGCCTTCACGGCATTGGTGACGCGAGTCAGCGTCTCTGCCTTGTGGTCATCCAGGAAGACGAACACCGGCACCAGGCTGCAGTCGCCGTTGTAAAGCTCGGGCACATTGCGTGCCGACTCGTTCAGGATCTGGTCGTCATCAACCAGCGTCGACCACTTCAGGTTGCCTTCGTTGAAGCCGGTCTGGATACGCTTGACTGCCGTGACCAGGGACGCCGCCGACTGCACGCCCGGCACGTTTTCCAGATGCCACTGCAGACGGTCAACGGCTTCGAGCGCGGCATAGCTGGCGCACATCTGCTCCTGGGTTTCCACCATCACCACCAGCACGTCGGCACTGATGGAGTAGTTGGAGGTGATGAACAGGTCGTCCATGTTGTAGCGCGAATCCGGGTGCAGTTCCGGTGCACCACGATCCAGGTCACCAATCTTGACGTTCTGCGACATGGTGTAGCCGAAGGCCATCATGCCGACAGCAAAGAGCACGCCGATGGTGGCCGGCAGTCGATCGGTCATTTTCGACAGCAGCAGCCAGGTCCGCGGTGTGTGGTCGCGGCTGTCCTGCAGCTTGCGGATCGAGCGATCGCCAATGCGCACATAGGACATGATGATCGGCAGCATCACGAAATTGGTGAAGGCAATCATCGCCGTACCGATACTGGCCGAAATGGCCAGTGCCTTGATCACGTCCACCTGGATGATGAGCAGGGTAAGGAAGCCGATGATGTCTGTGGTCAGGGCCAGCGAGCCGGCCTTGAACAGCGACAGGAAGGAACGGCGCACTGCCGTTTCCGCATCGGCGCCGTTGGCAACTTCCATGGAAATGGCATTGACGATCTGCACCGAATGGCTGACGGCAATCGCGAACACCACGAAAGGCACCAGCATCGAGTAGGGATCCAGGCCGAATCCGAGCATGCGCACGATACCCAACTGCCAGACCACCGCAATGATGGAGCAGAAGACAATCGCGGACGCGCTCTTGAGATCACGGAAGTCCCAGAGCAGCAGCAGGAAGGTAATGATCGCCGCCGCCAGGAAGAAGAACGCAATTTTGGTGGCGCCCTCGATCAGGTCGCCGACCTTCTTGGCAAAGCCGATGATGTAGATGTCGACGTTGGGATTCTGATAAGCGTACTTGGCACGGACCTCCTCCAGCTTGCGCGAGAGATCCTTGTAGTCGATCTTTTCGCCTTCAAGCAGCGGAATCTGCACGATGGTGGACTTGAAATCGTCCGCCACCAGACGCCCCACCTGCCCCGAGCGCAGGATGTTGCTGCGCAACGCATCCATGCCGGCCTCGGTGCCGTCATACCCCTGCGTCACTTCACCGCCCTGGAAGCCATCCTTGGTGACTTCGCTCCAGCGCACGGTCGGCGTCCACAGCGATTTCAGCTTGGCACGATCGACACCGGGGAAATAAAACACATCGTCGGTGATGTTCTTCACCGTTTCGAGGTAAGCGACATCGAAGATGTCACCTTTCTTGACGGCAACCGCGATGCGGATGTCATTGCCAAGACCAAGGTCATCCTTGTGCTTGAGCAGGTTCTGGATATACGGATGCTTGAGCGGGACCATTTTCTCAAGCGAGGTCTCGGCCTTGAGGCCGAGCACCTGCCAGAGCATGAACGCGGTCACGACCGCAAATATCGCCAGGATGATCCGGCGTTTGCCGAGAATGAAGTCTTCGAGCTGGGCAATCGTCATGTCAGTGCTTCTTCCTGGCAGAGTTATTTGGAAACCGGCAGCATCTTGATGCCGCCTTCACCCACGGTGACCACCGCCGCATCAGGCAGCGGCAGCGCCGCCATGATGGACTGACGATCGTCACGCGTTTCGGGAATGAAATTGAGGCCTGAGTCCCGGGCATTCAGAATCACCCCGGCATTGCCGAACACCAGCACCTGGCCATTGTCCAGCATGATGGCGTCATTGAGCCCGGACGTGATCCCGGTTGGCACCAGCTGCCACGAGCCGCCCTTGTCGGCCGAGCGGTACAGGCGACCTTGCAGGCCATAGGTCAGCAGCAGGTCGTCACGCAGCGGAGAAATGCCGAAAAAGGATCCGTCGAACGGAGAGGCCAGCGCAGACCAGTTGCTGCCCTTGTCCAGTGAGCGGAAGAGCAGCCCGCGCTCGCCGGCGATATAGACAGCACCATTCTCGCGACTGCCGGCAATGGCATTGAGGTGCAGGCCATCCGGATTGTTCAGGCTGCCTGCCGCATCCTCCCAGGTAACTCCACCATCGCGCGTGACAAGAAAATAGCCATAGGCGCCGACTGCATAGCCGGTCTGGTTATCGGCAAACCAGACATCAAGCAAGGGCGACCCCGCCCGCTCGTCATCATGGCCGTTGCTGGCACGCTGCACGCGCCAGCTTGCACCCGCATCAGAGGAATAAAGAATCACGCCATCATGGCCAACCGCCCAGCCTTCCTGGGCGTTGGCGAAAACAACCGCCGTAAGCATCAGCGAAACTGGCACCTTGGCCTGGCTCCAGGTCTTGCCGTCGTTGTCTGAAAACAGGATGTGGCCACGTTCGCCGACGGCCACCAGACGCTTTCCGGCATACGCCAGATCAATCAGAAGCGAGCGCCCCGCCTTATCGGACATCAGTGCCGGACGCTTGCTGGCAGCCAGGGGCTCGGCCTGTGTGCCTGCAGAAAACAGCAAGGGCAGTATCAGGGCAAGACCAAGCAAGGGATTGGATTTCATAGTTCGTCTCGAATATGGGAATGTGAAACAGCGCACACGGCATCAGGTACCTGACGTGAAAAAGCCGGACAGGCATCCGGCTTCTTCATGTCGGCACCGCGTCAGCGGTCAGCGCGTGCCGCGACGGCGCAGTGCTGCCGGCGTGAAGTACTCGTCGCCGGGCGACGGCTGGGTAAAGTCGAGGATGGAGCTTTCCTCGTTGTCCAGCTGCTGCACGTGATAGCGACGCGCCTGCAGGTCATGGAAGACATCCAGCGCCGTCCACACCGTGGGCACTTCATAGTAGTTCTTCAGGTAGGCCATGCTCACGCGCCAGAGATCACCACGGCCGTCATACTGGTCTGCAATGGCAATGTTCCAGGTGTCTTCATCGACATAGAAGCGGCGCTTGGAGTAGATGTGGCGCTGGCCCGCCTCCAGAGTGCCCTCGACGACCCAGACGCGATGCAGCTCATAACGCAGGAAGTCAGGGTTGGGATGGCCAGGCATCAGCAGCTGCTTGTAGCTCACCTTGGGGTCATCGACCTTGTAATTGTTGTAGGGAATGTAGATTTCCTTCTTGCCAATCAGCTTCCACTGGTACTTGTCAGGGGCACCGTTGTACATGTCGGTGTCGTCGGCGGTACGCAGGCCGTCAGCCGCAGCAATCGGGGTGTCATACGACAGGTTGGGCGCCTGGCGCACACGACGCTGACCGGCGTTGTAACCCCAGGCCTGACGCTGCTCCTTGCGTTGGTCGAGCGTTTCATGAACCAGCACAGCACCGCCTGCCAGACGTGCCGGAGCCGTCGTGAAGGAGTAGTAGTAGAAGAGGATGTTGTTGAGCTGGGCAAGGCTCTTGAACTGCGGGTTGTAGTAACGGAAATCCACTTCCTGCTGCGAGGTCACCAGCGAGAAGGAACCGTTGCGCTGCACTGCAACTTCGGATGCCTTGCGCACGACATACTGGCCACGATAGCGGATGACGTGGTTCCAGACGACCTGCAATGCCTGATCGCTGTTGCTGCCAGAGGGGATAGGGAAAGGAATGCCGCCGATGCAACCCTCGATACCCCAGTCTTTCACACGCCCGGTCGTTGCACACTTGAACGTGTTGTCGTACACAAACTGCGGTGCAGCCGCCGTGCGGCGACTCGGGTAGACCGGCATCTTGAAGGTGTTCGGATAGGTACGGAACAGCGCCTTCTGGCCTTCGGACAACTGCTCGGCGTACTGGTTCATGTTCTGAGCCGTAATGACGAACAGCGGCTTGTCGCTGGCGAAGGGATCCGGGTGATGCATGCCGGGCTTGTAGTTGGCGAACGGCGGCTTGGTAATGCCTCCCGACCAGGCCGGAATCGTACCGGCGGCATTGCCAGCCTTCTCGCCACCCAGCGGCATCAGCGTCGTCTTGAGCTTGGCGGCCTCATCAGCAGAAACCGCAGCAAAGGAAGTCGCGGCAGCCAGCGACACTGCCATTGCCGTGCCCAGCCATGCGAACTTTTTCAACATGATTCAACCCTCGATGTAAAAACCTGTTTTTTTATGGTGCGGCAGCGAAGGGCCATCTCCCCTCGCCGCCTTGGCCCCGCAGGCCACCTCATCTGATCAGAACGAGTACTTCACGGTGAGGGTGAGATTGTCGCGATCAGCAAGAAGATTGCTGCGCTCGGCGCCCCAGAACGCGTTGTACGCAATGCCAAACTCGAGCTCCTGGTTATACAGCGCATTCACAGCAACAGTGCCAGACTTGCGATTCTCCAGGAAGTTACCGGTACGATGTGAATTACCATCAACATCGTGAGCGAAACGAATCACCGGACTCAGCGCCACACCCGCAAATGCATCGTTATAGGTGGCCGACAGCACCATGCGGTAACCCCATGAGAACTTGTCCATGTAATCATCCGAAGGGCCCTCTGGCGGCACGGAGGCATTATAGGGAGCTTCGAGATTCAGCAAGGCAGCCGTTGAGGCATAGCGCTTGTCTTCGCCTTTGGGGAAATAAGTACCACCTACCTCAAGAACGCCCACTACACCATCGGCGCCCAACATCGGACCAAAGTTATTGATCGCAACGAGGTCAAAGTTGTATGACTCAAGCTCCGCCCAGTCAGCAATAATCTCACTGGCGCCGAAAGGCTTGCCATTGTTCAGCACAGATCCCGCGCTTGCCGTACCACCATTGCCGATGACAGCAGCATTCAATGTGTTATAGGCAACCAGATTATCCCCAAGCTCAGCCAGAATGACGTCATTCGGGCGATAAGCCAGCTCACCGGAAAGGGACAAATCACCCACAGTCGTGCTGAACGAAAGACCGATCATCTGGATGTCTTCGGGATAAACGATCTGATAACGGGTGGTATCAAGATAATGCGCCGCATTCACACCCAAAATACAGGTAGCAAGCAATCCTCCACCGAGCACACAGGCATTTACAGCAGCCTGCGCAGCAGGATTCCCGTTCTCAAAGCCATTGGCCTCTCCGGTAATTGCCTGGGCTACTGGCTTGTGACTGTGATAGTTCACAAAGAACAAGCCATACTCGGTGTTTGAAGTGTTATAGCGAAAGGCTATGCCATACTGTCCACCAGCATCCACGGGCTTGTCCGTTTCGCGCTTGTTGGTCAGTACAGGTGTCGGGATGCCATAGGCAAAATTATTATAAAGCTGCGCAGCAGCCTGCAGCTGCGATCCTGTCAAATCAACAAGGATACGATTAGCACCATCACCGGCAAAGGCATCATCGGTCGAGTAATAAGTACCTACGCCGTCGGCCTCGGAATAATCCCAGTCAAACTGGAAAAAGGCTTCCATGCTGAGGCTGTCAGCCAGTTCATAAGACGCATAAATCATCGGCAGTGGCAACAGCGCTTCACGCACTTCGGCACCCGGCAGACGAAGCTTGGAGAGAGAAACCGGATTGGCGTTATTGATGCCATCCTGCAGGAACAAGGCTTCGCCCCAGTTCACAACCTGCTCGCCAATGCGCACATTGAGGGCACGGTCATTGATCATGAAGTTGCCATATACATAGGCATCTAGAAAGCGAGCATCACGAGCCACCTTGTCATCTAGCTCACTCGGAAAGCCGCACGCTGCTGGCGTCGTCGTGGATTGGGCATTACAGCTCACTGAGTTGGGGAACAGCGCTGTCCGGGAGCGGTTGGGACGTTCGTCACTCAGCACCGTATCGTAAAAAGCCGTGCCACGAACAAACATGCCGTAGTCACCCGTCTTCAGCTCAAGATCGGAGGTGATTTTGTAAACACTGCTAATTGGCTTTGAGTCGTTATCGAAGTTCGCATTGCCGTCGTTCTTGTTGATGAAGGTACGACGGTTGTCGGCAATGGCGGCGGGGTAATTCGAATAAAGCGCCGCCAGTTTTGGATCCTGCGCCTCAAGACGCCACCCCGTTCCATAGGAAATCGTGGTATCGAAAGAGCCCGTAACCGCACCAAAATCAAGCTCAAAAGCAGACGCTGTACCAACTGCCAGCGGGAGCATGGAGGCCAGGGCATACCCGGCGGCCCGCGGGGCCATTCGCAGTCTCAGCGCACTGTTCTTGTTCTTCATGTTCAGCTCCAGACGGAAGGAATGTTGTTGTTGGCTTTTTGTTCGAATGGCTGCCGCTACAAGCCGACCCTCTTCGACTTATAACGATTGACGCGGTTTTAACCGTGTCAATTCACCTTTTATACCTGTTGGCCTCATCAAAGGAAACCGCGAAGTCCGACTTGGGGGTTCTCCTGACGAATACCGCCCTTAATGACGATGATCCTGTCAGACAAGACCGGCGGGTCGCAATTAGTCAAAGGCCTCATGCAACCTTAGCTCATAAATGATGGGTCGCCAGTGCGTCAGGTCGCCTCTGGCGCCGTCTCATCGGGCAGACAAAGCGTCCAGCAAACGTCCCAGCGTCTCGGCAAGATCCGGCGAGCAACTCGCTGACTGCAGACCCCGCAGGGCCGAGACTGCAAGCTGGCGCTGGCCCTCGCCCAGTCGGGAACAGATGGAAAAAGCACCCATCAGCCGCGCAGCGACCTGAGGATTGAGACGATCGAGCTGAGCCACCTGCCCTGCCAGCAGGCGATAGCCCTCACCGTCAGCGCGGTGGAAGCCGACCGGATTGGCATTTGCAAACTGCCCCAGCAAGGCACGAACCCGGTTCGGGTTGTCGAGATGGAAGTCTTCATGCCGCAACAGCAGTCGCACCCGCTCGACCGCAACGGCGGAGGGGATGGTCGCCTGCAGGCCGAACCACTGGTCCATCACCAGTGCCTCGTCCCGCCAGTGCAGGACAAAGGACTCAAGACAGGCCTCCGCCTCCGCCAGCCCGGCATGCACCAGGGCCGACAGCGCCGCCAACCGGTCCGTCATATGCCGGGCCTCGCGATAGCGGGCGACTGCCAGCCCCGCATGGCGCCCATTCAGGTCAACGAGCAGGGAAAGCGCCGTATTGGCCAGCGCACGGGCGGCGATGTCCGCGGCGGAATACGCATAGGCCGCTGCATCGGGCGTTGCACAAAGCGACTCCAGCCACCCCTCGAGGCGGCGCGCCAACTCATAACGCAGACTCTGGCGAGCTGCCTGCAAGCTGACCGGATCCGGCTGCGCCACCAGGTCCAGCAATTGCTGGACCGTCGGCAACTGGAGCAGCTTGGCGGCCAGCGCCGCATCTTCATTCGCCAGCATGGGCAACATGCCAGCCAGTGTCGCGACAAGCTCCTCCGCAGGACGCAAATGACGAC
This sequence comes from Moraxellaceae bacterium, assembly GCA_036795935.1. Lineage (GTDB taxonomy): Bacteria > Pseudomonadota > Gammaproteobacteria > Pseudomonadales > Moraxellaceae > UBA2031. The sequence goes on from DAIRDY010000003.1 coordinate 19,625, forward strand.
CGGCCACATGGTCCTGCGCAAGACGGGCCAGCTCGGACACCAGCAAGTCCTGGGCCTGACGCCAGCGGTTGAAACCGTTGCTGTCGTGCTGCAGCAGGAACAACTGCTCCTCCGGCAACTGCTCGTGATGCAAACGGACAGGCGCCGAAAAATCACGCAACAGCGACGGTATCGGCCGGGTCTGGACATTGTCGAACACGAACGTCGCCTGCGCCTGCTCCAGCAAGAGCACGTGCTCAGTCGCCGCGCGGCTGTCGTGCGTCACCAGCATGTCGCACCCGTCATCCCCCAGCAAGGCCAGACGTACGGGAATCGGCAGGCAGCGCGGCACCGGAAAGCCTGGCAACTGTGGCAACTCCTGGCGCAAATGCACACGATACTGGGCGCGGGCCGGATCATAGTCTGCCGCCACATGCAGGACCGGCGTCCCGGGCTGGCGGTACCACTGCAAGAAGGCCGACAGGTCGCGACCTCCCCCCTCTCCCAGCGCTGCCACGAAATCCTCCACCGTCACCGCCTTGCCGTCATGGCGGCTGAAATACAGGTCGGTGCCGCGACGAAAGGCCGCTTCGCCGAGCACGGTGTGCAGCATGCGCACGATCTCGGCGCCTTTTTCATAGACCGTGGCCGTGTAGAAGTTGTTGATCTCGACAAAGGATTCCGGCCGCACCGGATGCGCCAACGGCCCTGCGTCTTCGGCAAACTGCCAGGCACGCAGGAAATTCACATCTTCGATGCGCTGCACACTGGCCGAGAGCATGTCAGCCGAGAACTGCTGGTCCCGGAACACCGTGAAGCCTTCCTTCAGACTGAGCTGGAACCAGTCGCGACAAGTGACGCGATTGCCACTCCAGTTGTGGAAGTACTCGTGCGCCACCACCGACTCCACGCGCTGGAAACCGGCGTCGGTCGTGGTGTCAGGATGAGCCAGCACGCAACTCGTGTTGAAGATGTTAAGGCCCTTGTTCTCCATGGCGCCCATGTTGAAGTGCGACACGGCCACGATCATGAAGATGTCGAGATCATACTCACGTCCGTAGCGCATCTCGTCCCAGCGCATCGCGCGCTTGAGCGAGTCCATGGCATGGCCGACCTTGCCGGCATCCCGGGGCTCGACATAGATGCGCAGCGCGACACTTCGGCCACTGGCCGTGACAAAGCTGTCTTCGATACAGGAAAGCTTGCCGGCCACCGCCGCAAACAGGTAGGCAGGCTTGGGGAAAGGGTCTTCCCAGGTCACGAAATGCCGGCCGCCGGGACGCTCGCCCGACGCCACCGGATTGCCGTTCGACAGCAACTGCGGGTAGCGCTCGTACCCTGCTTCCAGCGTGGTGGTGAAGCGCGCCATCACATCCGGGCGGTCCGGATACCAGGTGATCTTGCGGAAGCCTTCCGCCTCGCACTGGGTGCAGTACATGCCGCCGGACACGTACAAGCCCTCCAGCGCAGTGTTGGTTTCCGGATGGATGCGCACGCGCGAGGACAGCACAAAGGCAGCCGCCGGGAAACGCGTCACCACCAGCCGCTCATCCTCGATGCGGTAATCGCTTTGCGACAGCGGCACGCCATCAATGGCGAGATACTCGAGCACGAGATCGACGCCGTTCAGCACCAGCTCCTGCGCCCCCGGCTGCGGCTGCAGCGACAACTCGGCCGTCACCAGCGTATGGCCGTCATGGATGTCGAGATGCAGGCTGACGTGGTCAAGCCGGAAAGGCCAGGGACGGTAGTCGGCCAGATAGACCGTTTTTTTGCCGCCTGCAGCAGCCGGGGATTCAACACTCATGGTCACACCGAAAGCAGTTCGACCTGGTAGGCCGTGTATTTGCGGATATTGATGACGCCGGTATCCAGAATCAGGTACTGGCCCTTGATGCCGAGCAGCGTGCCGGCCACCTCCGCCGACTGGTCAAGATTGAAAGACTTCACCTTGGCCGGGTATTGCAGCACCGGATACACAAAGGTTTGCGCGGCCGCATCAGGCAGCGGCGCAATGTTGCCGGGAAAGCGCGCCTCCAGTGCCGCGATGCCCTCGGCACATTGCGCCAGCAGCGCATCGCGCGCCGCCAGCAGGTCGACCGGCGCACTGTCACCCTTGAGCAGGGCCTGCCAGTTGGTCTTGTCGGCAATGTGCTCGGCCAGCAGCACTTCCAGCAGGCCGGACTGGTAACGCGTGGCGACACGGAAGATCGGCAAGGCCTGGCTCGCACCCTGGTCTATCCAGCGCGTCGGCAACTGGCTTTCACGGGTAATGCCGACCTTGAGCCCGGACGAGTTCGCGAGATAGACCACATGCGGCACCATGCAGTGCGCATCCGCCCACTCGGGCTCGCGGCAGGTGCCTTCGTGGTAGTGGCAGGTTTCCGGCTTGAGAATGCACATGTCGTTGGCCGCGAGCTTGCGGAAACAGACATAGCAATAGCCCTGGTTATAGGACTTCGGGGTCTGCCGGCCGCAGCCGACACAGAAAATGTTGCCGAGGTAATGCAGGTGCAGGTGCCGGCCGAGAAACGGTGCCAGCGGCACCGAGAAATCCCCAAGGGGAAGGTAGTAGCTGACCGGCTCGTTCCGCTCGGCCCGCATTTTCCGTAAAGTACCCTGCATTCAACGCATCCGAAGAAAATTCATGTCGCACCCCTTCCTGCCGCTGGTGGTAGAAACCCTGACCGTGACGGCAGCCCGCGAGACCTTGCTGATCGGCGACCTGCCCTGGCCGGCCGACACTGCCTGCTCGGCCGTTCGCCTGCCACTGCCCGCCGACGCCGCGGCCATTCCGCCCGCCGCACTGGCGATTGCCGCACTTCCCGCCGACACCGGCGTGCCCGCCGCGCGCCAGCTCATCGCCTGCCTGCGCGACCTCAAGGCCCGCCAGCTGCTGGTGTTTGTACCGGAAAAGCTGCTTGATGACACGGCGCTGCTGGGACTGGGACTGACCCGACAGGCACGTTACGAGCTGGACGGTGAAAGCTGGCAGGCCTGGAGCTTCGACATCCGCCACTACAAGAGCGTGCCGGACTGGCTGAACCCGCGTTTCTGGGCCAACCCGGAGAACTGGAACAAGTACCGCTGGTAATTCACTGCCGACGGGCCCGGAGCCTCAGTGGCGGAAACTCACCGGCTGCTCGTCATGGTGGTGAGGGTCGTCACAGGTCTCACCCTCTTTTTCACCCTTGTCGATATAGCCCACGCGCGCCGTCTCCGGCAGGTGGTGGTGCTCCCAGGCAATCACGGCCTGCAGGCAGGTGGCGCGCTGCGCTTCCGTCAGGCGGCGGCCGTCCGGCCATTTGCCGGTCTCGATGGCCCGGCGGAAGCTGTCGACCAGCTCCGGCGTCAATGCCGCCAGCATTTTTTGCAACGTGGCTTCGTTCATTCAGTCTTCACCATTGGTCAGGTGGCTGCTCCAGCCGAGCTTGGTGCGGCAGGCGGCATAAAAGTCGTGCCCGGGCGGATGCAGGATGCGGATCTTGAAGGGGTGCTTGTTCACGTAGACCCAGTCGCCGGCCTGCAGGCTGGCACCGGGCTGCGCATCGCAACTCACCATGGGCCGGATGTCGGCCGAGCAGATCAGCAGTTTGATCTCGCTGTTGCCGTCGACCACGATGGGGCGGCTGGACAGGGTGTGCGGATGCATCGGCACCAGCACCATGGCATCGAGCCGCGGGTGCATGATGGGCCCGCCCCCGGAGAGCGCATAGGCCGTGGAGCCGGTGGGGGTGGCGATGATCAGGCCGTCGGAGCGCTGGCGGTAAACGAACTGGCCTTCGATATAGAGCTCGAACTCGATCATGTGCACCGACTTGCCGGCATGCAGCACGACATCGTTGAGCGCAAGCCCCTCGGCAGCCGGCGCACCGGCCGAGCGCGCCTCCATGCTGAGCAGGAAGCGCTGCTCGATGACGTAATCGCCATCGAGCACGGCACCGATCTTGGCGTCGATCTCGCCGGGCGAGACATCGGTGAGGAAGCCTAGCCGGCCGCGGTTGATGCCTAGCACCGGCTTGTTGAAGCGCGCCAGCGAGCGCGCCGCATGCAGAAAGGAGCCGTCCCCCCCCACCACGATGACGAGGTCGCAGGCCTCGCCCAGCATGGCCCGGGTGCCGGTCTGCAGACCGGGGCGGGTCATCAGCGCCGCCGTGTCCTCGTCAAAAATGACCTTGATGCCGCGCCCCTCGAGGAAGTCGAGGAGATACTCCAGCGTATCCACCACGGTGGCATTGCCGGGACGCCCCATCAGGCCGACATTGCGAAACTGTTCCATCCATCAACCTGTCTGCGCCAGGCGCAAGGGCCGGCAGCAGAGGCTGCCGGCAGGAATTCACTGATTGCCCATGAAGCGGGCACGCTCGGACTGCATCAGGGAGCGCAGCCCCCCGTCCAGCACGCGCATATCGTACCCCATGACGCCGAGCAGGAAGGCAGCCGCGGCGCTGCGACGGCCGGTATCACAGTAGGCGATGTAACGGCGGTCACGCGGCAGGAGGCGAGCCTTCACGCGCAGCGCCTGCAGCGGCAGCCGGACAGCGCCCTGCAAAACGCCCCGCTCCTGCTCGTCCGGGAGCCGGACATCGAGCCAGTGCGCACTGCCTGCATCGACCTCGGCCATGGCCGCCGAAAAGTCGACCAGTGCCAGTGACGGCGCTTTCAGCAACTCGTCGAAATCACGCTTGTCGAGGCGCATCAGGACGCCGTCGGTCTCCATGACCACATCGGCATTGCGCGGCCCTTCGGTCAGCAGGCCCTCTTCACCGAAATACTGGCCCTTTTCCAGCAAGGCCACGGTGACCGGACCATGCTCGCCGGCGACACGCACTTCGGCACTGCCCTGCTTGATGAAGAAGCAGCTTTCCGCCTGTTCACCCTGACGCACGGCCGGCTGGCCCGCCTTGAGCGGCACCGGCACCAGCCGGCGGAAAAGCTCGATCACGTTCGACGGCGGGAGGCGGTAGAACAGGCGTGACTGCAGCAGACGGTTGATCCAGACGCTGTCCTCTCCCGGCTGCAGGGCAGCCAGTTCACGCTGCAGGGTTTCGGTGGCCTGGTCCCAGGCCAGCACGCGGTCGAGACGCTTGCTTTCGAAGCGCAAAAGGTTCACGGCCGTCTTCGCACGCACGGTATGCGCACGCGGCTGTTCGTGGACCAGTGCATGGCTGGCGTCGATGTCGCCAGCATCCAGGATTTCGATCTCGCCGACCTCACCCTCGATGGTGACGGCGCCACTCAGCAGGTAAATCGTGAAACCGTCACTCTCGCCTCGACGGCAAATCTCGCTGCCAGCCGGCAGCGACTCGATGGCCTGGCCCTCGAGCAGGTAATCCAAGCGCTCCGCCGACAGGGCATTCAGCGGCACGAAGGTCTGCAGCAGGTCGCGGTTGATCCGGGTCTGGCTCATGACATTCACCTCAGGCCGCTGCCCGGACCGGCAGATGGCCACGACAGCCCTGCAGCCCGCCGGTATGCAGCATCACCAGCACCCCCTCGCCACGACACGCGGGCAACGCCGCCAGCATGCGCACTCCGTAGACCGTATCCAGCAACACCCCTTCGTCCTCATGGAAAGCCTGATGCAACCGGGCCAGTTGCAGTGGCAGACTGGCATGACGGCGCATCGCCACCCCCGGCAGCAGTCGCCAGGGCACAGCACTACCTGCCAGTTCGGCGCCCAGCCGCAGCGGCAAACCCGGATCATGGAAAGCCATGACGCCGGTCACCCGAAACCGTGGCGGCAAATGACGCACCAGCCCGGAAAGCGTGGTGCCGGAACCGACCGGCAACACCAGCTCGACCGGGCCCGCTGTCTGCGCCGCAAGTTCGCCGGCCAGCAACGCCAGGCCCGGCTCGGACGGCGCCCCGGCACCGCCTTCGGGAATCAGCCAGGCATCGGGTGCAAACGTGCGCAATGCGGCCTGTCCTTCCGGCGTCTGACGCTGGCGGTAGAAACCGCGGGCCACGAAATGCAGCTGCATGCCCGCTGCCCTTGCCTCGGCCAGCATGGCGGTTTCGCACGCCTCGCCACGCACGATGCCGGTGGTGGAAAAACCGTAACGCGCACCGGCATGGGCCAGCGCATGCAGGTGGTTGGACCAGGGGCCGCCCACACCCAGCAGATGACGGCACCCCGCGGCCTGCGCTGCCGCCAGATGCCCCAGCAGCTTGCACCACTTGTTGCCACCCAGGAGCGGATCACGCTCGTCTTCACGCTTGATGAAGAGCTGGCGCGCCTGGCCACACCACCGATCGCCTGCCAGGGGCTGCAGGCGGGTCGGCCGGGAAAAATCGTCTGCGAACAATGGGGACATGACCATCACCGGAAACGCAGCACGTTGTCGATGGCCGAATCCCCTGCCTGATGTCGCGCGCAGCGATCGGACTGGCCGGCCACGAAGCGGGTCGGCGAATCGGTACGGATAAGGCGGGCATCGCAGCACTTGTCACCCAGTGGCGCATTGCAGCGCGGATTCTCGTAATGCAGGAGCCAGGCGCGGTATTGCGCCTCGGACACCAGGCACTTGGCGGCGGCATAACCCTGCGGATTGGCGACATAGGTGGTGAGTTCGGCAACCGGCACCGAGACATGGCCGGCCCCCGGATGAAACGCCACGAAGCTCATGCCCAGGCCCTCCAGCCGTCGCAGGAACTCGTCGGCCGCCGCCTCCTCGCGCTGTGCGAGGCTGGTCTTGAGTTCGGCCAACTCGCGGCCAAGGCTGGCAATCGTCTCGTCACGGTAGGTGAGCTCTGCACGCAGGGACTGCAGCT
>DAIRDY010000003.1:26477-35270 GCA_036795935.1 Moraxellaceae bacterium
AGGCTGGCAATCGTCTCGTCACGGTAGGTGAGCTCTGCACGCAGGGACTGCAGCTGCAGCTGGTGGCTGGAGACTTCCTCGCCGAGCCGCTGCTCCAGCGACAACTGGAACTCGCTCTTGAGGCGCGCCTCGCGCATCGCGAATTCCTGCTCCTTCTGATCAAGGATCTCGCGGAATTTCTGGGTTTCCTCGCCCAGGCGGGACTGCATCAGCGCCGCCAGCTGCTCCTCGTGCAGCTTGCGCTCGCGATCCAGGTTCTCCTCGATCATGGCCACGCTGAGCTGCTGCTGCTGCAGGGCATCAATCTGGTCGCGCAAGCCGTCGCCCTGCGACTTCGCCGCCTTGAACTGGCTCAGCAGCTTGGCATTCTGGGCCTCGAGGATGTCGACCTGCTGCTGGTGCAAGAGGCCGAGCCGGGCAATGGTTTCGTTCTTGTCATTTTCGAGGGCGGTAATGCGCAACTGCTGCTCGCCGAGACGGGCCAGCATCTTCTCGCGCTCCTGCTCCCACTCGGCAGGCGCTGCCGCGGCCTGCACCCGGACCGGGGCTTCCTCGGTCAGCACCGGAAAATCGCTGTCATCCACCGCCGCCGGTGCTGCCGCCATGACTGGCTGCCGGCGCTGCGGCCTGAGGCCGAAACGGCCGCAGGCGCGCTCGGCTTCCTGCTGGATCTGGATAAAGGTGCTCTGCGTGGGACCGACATCGGGATCCCAGAGCCTGGGGGCATGCCAGGAAATGGAGCACTGGCTGCGACAGACCAGGTGGATGGGCCCGGCCCCGAGGTCCGGACCTCGCCCCGCGATCTCCGCCATGTGCCGCAGCGGCAGGTTCCAGCTGCGGTCGGCAAAGCCGGCATCATCGAAGGCAATCGTGAAAAGTACGACGGCGCGGACCTGCAAGGCCTCGTCGAGCTGCACATAGGCCGCCCGCTTTTCGTCGCCGGCATAGACCTGCAGGCCGACATAACCGTCCAGCGTGGCCTCGAAGTCCGAGAACATCATGCTCTTGTCGATGTTCTCCCCATCCCAGAAGAACACCAGCTCGGAGGCAGCCAAAGAGGATTCGATCATGACGGGGTCCGGTCGTCTCGGAAGACTCTGATGAATGCGCGCTAACTCCTTGATGCGCGCCGAGTTATGCGGGCAAGCATAGCCCCGGCCCCGGCAAAAACACAGCCCTGCCCCAAAACAAAGGGCCGCCCGGAGGCGGCCCTTTGCCTAAGCGGTCACAGAATCAGACGGTGGCGGCAAGACGCGCGCCCTGGTCGATGGCGCGCTTGGCATCGAGCTCGGCGGCCACGTCGGCCCCACCGATCAGGTGCACCTGCTTGCCCAGGGCCTCGATGCCGGCCTGCAGCTCGCGCTGCGGCTCCTGGCCGGCGCAGAGGACGATGGTGTCGACGTCGAGCACCATGGCCTTGTCGCCCACGGTGATGTGCAGGCCCGCGTCGTCCACCTTGTCGTAACTCACGCCGGTGAGCATCTGCACCTTCTTCTTCAGCAGCGCCTCGCGGTGGATCCAGCCGGTGGTCTTGCCCGGACCGGTGATCTTCTTGGTCTTGCGCTGCAACAGCCAGACCTCGCGCGGGCTCGGGTCCACCTGCTCCTCGACACCGGCAATGCCGCCACGCGCCTTGAGCTCGGGATCGATGCCCCACTCCTTGAGAAAGGTCGGGATGTCGAGGCTGGACGGCTTGTGGTGCGCGTCGTGGGTGAGGTACTCGGCCGTGTCGACGCCGATGCCGCCGGCACCGACGATGGCCACCTTGCGCCCCACCGGCTTCTTGTCGCGCAGCACGTCGAGATAGCTCAGCACCTTGGGATGATCGGCACCCGGCAGGTCCAGCTTGCGCGGCACGATGCCGGTGGCCAGCACCACCTCGTCGAACTCGGCAACGTCATGTGCCGACACGCGCTTGCCCAGCACCTGCTTCACGCCGTGCTTTTTCAGCATGACGTCGAAATAGCGCAACGTTTCGTGGAATTCTTCCTTGCCCGGCACCTGCTTGGCGATGTTGAACTGGCCGCCAATTTTCGTGTCGGCATCGAACAGCGTGACGTGGTGGCCGCGCTCGGCCGCCACCGAGGCAAACGACAGGCCGGCGGGGCCCGCGCCGATCACCGCGATGTTCTTCGGGCTCGCCGTTTTCACATAGACCAGCTCGGTCTCGTGGCAGGCCTGCGGGTTGACCAGGCAGGACGACAGGCGCAGCTGGAACGTGTGGTCGAGGCAGGCCTGGTTGCAGGCGATGCAGGTGTTGATTTCCTGCTCGCGGTCGGCCGCCGCCTTCTTCACCCAGTCCGGGTCGGCCAGCATCGGACGCGCCATCGACACCATGTCGGCATCGCCACGGGCGATGATGTCTTCCGCCACCGACGGCATGTTGATGCGGTTGGAGGCCGACACCGGAATGTTCACCGCCTCCTTCACCTTGCGCGTGACCCAGGCAAAGGCGGCGCGCGGCACCATGGTGGCGATGGTCGGGATCTTGGCCTCATGCCAGCCGATGCCGGTGTTGATGATGTTGACGCCGGCCTTCTCCAGCTCGCGGGCGAAGGTGATGACCTCGTCGAAGCTCTGGCCGTCCGGCACCAGATCGAGCATGGACAGGCGATAGACGATGATGAACTGCGGGCCGACGGCGGCGCGCACGCGGCGCACCACCTCCAGCGGATAGCGCATGCGGTTTTCGTAGGAGCCGCCCCACGCGTCGTCACGCTCGTTGCCGCGCGTGGTCAGGAACTGGTTCAGCAGGTAGCCCTCAGAGCCCATGATCTCGACGCCGTCATAGCCAGCCTGCTGCGCCAGGCGGCAGGAGTTCGCCCAGTTGGACAGCTCGCGCTCGATGTCCTCTTCGGTCATCGCCTTCGGCGGGAAGGGATAGATCGGCGACTGCTTGGCGGACGGTGCCAGCATCATGGGGTGGAAGGACTGGCGACCGGCGTGCAGCGCCTGCATCGCGATCTTGCCGCCTTCGGCATGCACGGCGCGGGTGATCAGGCTGTGATGCTCGGCATCCTTCTCGCTGAACATGCCCGAGGAGCCCGGGCCGAGGCCGCCCTCCATCGAGGTGGCGATGCCGCCGGTGATGATGAGGCCGACGCCACCGGCGGCGCGGCGTGCGAAGAACGCCGCCTGGCGCTCCATGCTCACTTCCTCGAGGCCCGTGTGCATGGAGCCCATGATCACGCGGTTGCGCAACTGGGTGAAGCCGAGATCAAGCGGCGTGAGCAGATGACGGAATTTTTCCTGACCGGACATGGCAACCTCGGCTTGGCGCAAATGCGGATGAATGATGCCGCCCTTGCTGGCATGGCAGGCGACGGACACAATCCGGGCAGCCTCGGGCGGGATGGCTGCAACCTTAAGTTCGCCCCCTGACCGCTCCAATAACCCAAGCTGACAAGTTCTTATCCGTCACCGGCCCCGCCGGCCGTGACGGCAGCCGCCGACGGAAGCCCGGATGAAAATCGGAGACATCGCCGCCCCCACCGTCCTCCTGCTGCTGCGCGCGGCAGAACATTACGGTGCCGACGCCGACCTGTTGCTGGCCCGTGTCGGCCTGACGCCGGCGCAGATGCGCGATCCCGACTGCCGCATAGGCCTCACCGAACTGATGAAGCTGGGCCAGGCCGCCATCAGCCATACCCGGGAGCCGGCCCTGGGCCTGCGCATGGGAGGCATGAGCCGGCTCACCGACTTCGGCCTGCCCGGCCTGCTCGCCATGACCAGCCCCACGCTGGCCGACGCCTTCGAGGTGCTGGCGCGCTTCGAGCCGCTCGCGAGCCGCTGCTACCGCGGCCAGTCGACCTGGGCACCGCAGCTGCCGGCCATGGTGTTCATCTCCATCGCGCCCTACAACGACTACAACATGTTCGTGGTCGACAGCCTGCTGGCCAGCTGGCAGGCGCTGGCCGAAGCCCTGACCGGCGAAACCGACCTCGTGCAGGAAGTGCACATCGAGTTCCCCGCCCCCGCCTACCAGAACCGTTACCAGGACGTGTTCCGGGTGCCGGTGAGCTTCGGGCGGCCGGAAAACCGCCTGCTGCTGCGCCCCGAGGCAGCACGGCTGCCGGTGCGCGAGGCCCACCCCCTGGTGCACCAGCAACTGCTGGCCCTGGCCCAGGACCGCCTGCGCCGCCAGGCCGTGGCCGAGAGCTTCAGCGGCCGCGTGCAGCTCATCCTCGGCCCCCGGCTGCACGGGCAGACGCCCTCGCTGGAAGAAACCGCGGCGCTGGTCGGCATGCCGGACTGGACGCTGCGCCGCAAGCTGAAGGAGGAAGGCACCAGCTTCCAGGCCCTGCTCGACAACATGCGCAAGGAGCTGGCGCTCGGCTATATGCGCGACACCCAGATGAACTTCGGCGAGATTGCCTACGTGCTCGGCTTCTCGACCCCCGGCGCCTTCCAGCGCGCCTTCAAGCGCTGGACCGGCGAAACGCCGGGCGACTACCGCCGTCGCATCGGCCTGTCCATGCACAGATAAGCCACTGAGACAATGACAATGCAGCGACCGCATAGACACAGATAAAGCCATGACAGGGCTTGAGTCTGACTTCGACTCAGGCATTATCGTCCTCGTCTATAAGCACTTTTTTACGGCATTAAATCCATATATCGTGGACTGCCGGTCATCTTCCAGGAATAACCGCCCGACGGCGGCATAACCTGTAAGTTTGCACTACGCTTGGACGATGGCGCTTACTTCCGCCTCAGGAAGGCAGGCCTTATACAACAACGAAAAATCACTTCTGGCGGAGTTATCACAATGAAAAGACGCGACTTTATTCGTCTTGGAGGGTTTCTGACGGCCTCGGTGGCCACACTTGGCATGACGGGCTGCGCAATTGATGGCGAGGACGACGAGCAAAACCTGTTCCCTACCACTCCCGAGCCTGTTCGCCCGATGCCGACGGCCGCCACTGGCGCGAACTGGCAGTTCCCGCAAAGCGTGGCCTCCGCCGACCCTCGCCCCGACAGCATCATTCTCTGGACACGCGTCGTGGCTACCGGCCTGGCCGCCACTGACAACGGCAATGCTGATGTCGCCATCCGCCTGGTAGTCACCGCCGCCGACAACAGCGGCAACCTCGGCACAGACACCGCCCTTACCGGCACGCTGGTTGCCGATGTGATGGTCCCCTCATATATCGACTTTGATAACAGCATCCGCCATAAGCTCTCCGGCCTGAATGCCAACGCTGTCTACTTCTACCAGTTCATTGCCGGCGATGTACGTAGCAAGGTTGGCCGCTTCAAGACCGCGCCCGCTGTCAGCTACACCGGTGAGGTCAAGTTCATTTTCATGAGCTGCCAGAGCCGCAATGACAATCACTGGGGCGCCTTCAGCCAGATCGTGGCCGACGACACCACCCCCGCCAATCCCGACGTCGACTTCATTGTCCATTTGGGCGACTACATCTACGAAACCGACGACAACGGTGCAGCGCCCGCTGAGCTGGCGAAAGCCATGGGCATAAGCCTGCCCGATGGTGCCGCACTGCCGGGTGGAGGTGAGTATGCAGCCAGCCTGAACGACTACCGCTACCTCTACAAACTCTATCGCTCCGACAGCCGCCTGCAGTCCGTGCATGAGCGCTTTCCGATTGTTGCGGTCTGGGACGACCATGAATTCTCCGACGACGCATGGCTGGCGTCGGAAACCTACACCAACGCCAATGTGGCGCAGCCGACACGCCGTCGCAATGCCAACCAGGCCTGGTTCGAATTCATGCCGGCTGATGTTTCCTTCTCCGAGGGCAACCCCGGCTTCCAGAACATCCGCCTGTATCGCGACCTCAAGTTCGGGGCGACGGTACATCTGGTCATGACAGATGAGCGCCTCTATCGTCAGGATCATCTGATCCCGGAAAATACCAAGAACCCGCTCGCGGCTTGTGCAGAGCTCGGTCGCATCAACAGCCGCTATCTGGCGCCTGAAGTTTCCATGAAGTCGGCCGAGATACTCAAAGACGAGCCGTCGCGTGATCTGGTGCTGATCACCATGCTGGGTGGCGATCAGCGCCGCTGGTGGAAGGACACCATGTCGGCATCGACCGCCACCTGGAAGGTATGGGGCAATGAAGTATCGCTGCTGCGTATGGGCCTGAACGGCACCAAGGCCGTTGGCACCCTGCTAGCCCTGCAGGTCATCTCCGACGCCCCGACTAACATGACCAATGCCCTCTCCAATCCCAGCATCCAGGGTATTCCGAAAGCAGTGGCAGGAGCTGGCGCAGCAATCGGTGCTGGGGCCTCTAGCGCCGTTGCCGTTCCGGCGGCATTCGCGATGCTGGCCACCCTGGCCGGCGGTGGCGACGCCACCGCCGCGATTGCTGCCGGCGAGGCTGCCGGCCTGACCAATGCACAAGCCACAGCAGCTGTCACGGCAATCGCGGCCAAAACGCCTACTGCGGCCGAAGTTGGTATCTGCGCCACGACAGTGGTAGCGGCGACCTCACTGTTCATGACCACCAATATGGCCCAAGCCACCGCGCAGACCACAGCTGCTGGCGTTACCGCTGGCCTGTTCCTGACTGACGCCGCAACCGGTGGCAATGCAGCCGCCATGCTGAATGCCGCCAAGGCGGGTGTGCTGGGCGATGCCGCCGGCACGATCATCGTCAATGTCTACAACGGCGCCAAAGCTGCGGCGGGCTCCGGCCAGGCCGCACAGGTTGGCGCAGGCGCCACCGCCTTTGCCACAGGCGGCGTTGCACTGACGCTGATACGTACCGAAGTGGAAACCTTCCACCTCAGCTCGTCCTTTATCGCGGCATCGGGCTTGGCTGCTACTCTGGGCCCGTTCTTGCAGAAGTTCATCATCAATGCCGACCAATGGGATGGCTATCGCAAGGAGCGCACGGAGCTGATGAATCATCTCATCAGCAATGGCATCCAGAACGTCGTGGCTGTCACCGGCGACATTCACGCTTTCTTTGCCGGCACCGTCTATAACCGCTTCGAGGGCGAGGTGACCTCAATCGAGGAAGTTAGCACCATTCCCAATCCGTGTGTCCCGGGGCAAAACTTCACCATCTACCGCGAAGCCACGACAGCAACAGCAGGCACGCCGGCCATGGTGGATTTGGTCACCGCCGGTGTTAGCTCGACGTCGTGGTTCAACTACCTGTCGGCGGCTGCAGCCTCACTGAATGCGCTGCTGACCACCTTGGTAAGCGCCACCGTGCCGGCGGCAGATACCGGCCTGCCCTTTGATGTTACGCTGCCGGTGCTGGACTTCTCGCTCGGCAAGCCGTTTAGCGGCGCAGCGCTCACCACCATGGCACGTGATGCTGTGAAACGTGCGGCCGCCGCGAATGGCGTGCCTGAGTCCGCACTGGGTGGTGATGCCAACATCACTGCCACCATTGCACCCGCCATTGCGGGCAGCAGCAAGTTGCAGGGACTTTGTGCCGCCCTCGCCGCGATGGGCACCGCCACCAACCCTTGGCTGGCCCATATCGACAGCAATGCACAGGGCTATGCCGTGGTTACTGCCAACAGCAGCACGCTATCCTGTGAGTTCAAGCGCCTGAATGCGATGTTTGTCAGTGGTGGAAACGGCTATGCACCCGGTTTGCTGGGAGGTGCCACCGACAGCCGTCCTGTTGTAGATCGCAGTGTCGTGGCTACAGTCACCGCCGGCAGCACAGCTGTCGTTATGAGCTGAGCTACCTGATACATGAAAAGCCCGCCGCAATGGCGGGCTTTTTCATTGATGCCAGGCCGGAAATGAAAAAGCCCGCGGGGAGCGGGCTTCTGGCGGTTTGCAGCAGGTTTTTACATTTCCACCGCATCGTCCATCGGGTCGATGTCGTCTTGCGGCATTTCATCGGCTTCGAGCCATTCCTCGCGGAATTCCCACATTTCCATGGTGCTTGTCTCTCTTCATGTCGTCGTTTGCAGTGCGATTGAACATCGCGTACATGACAGCGGCATGAAAGTCGCCAAGCGTTGTACAGGCGTTACGGTGCGTAACTCAGACCTGGCGCGGCACCTCGGGGTTGGTGAAGCGCTCGCCGCGCTTCAGGCGCTCGTACAGGTCGGGCTCCGGCCACTCCGCCCGCACCTGCTCGGAGAAGACAATCGCCTCGAGCGGGATCGGCCCCATGCGCGGGTTCTGCACGTCCTCGCGGAAGCACTGGGCATAGCCGGTGGCCGTCTCGTGCACGATCACCGAATGCAGCGTGACGTCGGCCTCGCCGTTGCGCATGTCGGTCTGGCGCAGCACGGCATCGGTGAGCACGAAGAACAGCCGGGAGAACTGCTCGGCCGAGGGCGACACCGGCAGCGCGATCCAGCGCGCACTGAAAGTGCGGCAGGCCTCGACATAGGCCGGGTCATCCTGGTCCCAGAAGCAGACGGCATGGTCGAAGCTGTCGATCAGCGTGCGGATATGACCCTTCATGAGCCCGAAGTCATAGACCATCTGACCGTGGTCCAGGGCATGCGCCTCGAGGATGACCTCGACCTTGTAGCTGTGACCATGGAGCGAACGTCGGCAGCGGTCACTCGTGCAGTTGCGCACGATGTGGGCGTTCTCGAAACCGTAGAGCTTGCGGATGAGCATGGGACTGACCTCGGAGAGGTGGCCATTCTAGCGCAAGCACGGCGCCGAAGAAGCGCCCCATGGCCCGGACACAGCTGCCGGCGTCACGCCCATCACACCGTAGCCGGGCAGTATCGCCGCCTGCCGCATCATCGCGATCACCGGCCGCCGCGCCCAGCCGGCGGTCGCATCGCCGGGCGGCCGCGTGTACAATCCGCGCCGGTTTGCGGCCGCCCATCCGG
>DAIRDY010000004.1:0-1240 GCA_036795935.1 Moraxellaceae bacterium
CCACCCTCAGCATCGAACTCACTGACCGCGATCCCAGCCGTCTGGCACAGCAACTGACGCAGGCCATGAACGACGCACTGAAAAAGGCGGCCGCCTATCCGGGCGTGAAGGCCAGCAGCGGCAACCAGCAGACTTGGCCGGTTTATGGCAGCACCCTCACCAGCAGCAGCAAGCTCGAAAGCTGGCGTGGCCGCAGCGAGTTGCGACTGGAATCACGCGACTTCAAGGCCACCGGCATGCTCATCGCCCAGTTGCAGCAAACGCTGCAGATGAACGGCGTGAGCTTTACGGTGGCACCGGAAACCCGGCGCCAGCTTGAAGCCGAGCTCACCACCGAAGCCATCACCGGCTTCCGGCAGCGTGCCGACCTCATCCGCCAGGGCTGGCAAGCCAAGGGCTACAAGCTGGTGCAAATGCACATCGGCAGCGCCGGTGGCGGCATGCCGATGCCGGTCATGGCGCGCGGCATGAAGGCCATGGCGATGAGCGAAGACATGCCGGCACAGGATCTGGCCGGCGGCGAAAGCCGGCTCGTCATCACTGCCGCCGGCAGCATCGAACTTCAGCCCTGATTCGCGGAGCCCCCAGCGATGTTCAACAAGCCCCAGCGCCGGTTTGCCGGCCAGAAAATACTGATTACCGGCGCCGGCAGCGGCATCGGCCGGGCAACCGCCCTGCAGTTTGCCAGCCATGGTGCCGTGCTGCTGCTCTGCGACCTCAATGCCCAGGCCGTGGCGGCCACGGCCGATGAAGCACGGCGACGTGGCGCCGCATCGGCAGACACCTATCGGGTTGACGTCTCGGACTGGGATGACATGCAGGCTCTGGCTGCCAAGGTACGCAAGCAGCATGGCGCACTGGACATCCTGGTGAACAACGCCGGCGTCGGCATGGGGGGCGACTTTCTCAGCACCACCATCGACGACTGGCAGTGGGTACTGTCAATCAACGTGATGGGCGTGGTACACGGCTGCAAGCTGTTCCTGCCCGACATGGTGGCGGCCGGACGCGGCCATGTCGTGAATATCGCCTCGGCGGCGGGGTATTACGCGGCACCGGACATGACGGCCTATTCGGCGAGCAAACATGCCGTCATGGGCCTGTCGGAGTCGCTGCGTGCAGAAATGGCCGACCGCGGCATCGGCGTCAGCGCGATCTGCCCCGGCATCATCAACACCGGCATCATCGCATCGAGCCGGATGCGCGGCAGCACCGGCGAGGCGCAGGCCAAGATCGGCGA
>DAIRDY010000004.1:1340-4452 GCA_036795935.1 Moraxellaceae bacterium
GGCTGCTTCCGCTCGCGCCTGCTGCATCAGGGTCTTCATGTCGCGCACTGCCGCGGCCAGGCCCGAAAACACGGCCCGCGCCACGATGGCATGACCGATATTCAGTTCGTTGATGCCCGACATTGCCGCCACCGGGGCCGTGTTGTGGTAGTGCAGGCCATGCCCGGCATTCACCACCAGCCGGCCTGCGGCATAGTCAACGGCGTCACGGATGCGCTTGAGTTCGCGGGCCGCCTCTTCTGTATCGACGGCCTCCGCGTAAGCACCGGTATGGATCTCGATCACGGGCGCCCCCGCCCGGATGGCCGCATCGATCTGCACCGGATCGGCATCGATGAACAGCGACACCTCCATGCCCTGGCTGTCCAGCCGGCGACAGGCAGCCGCCACCTTGTCGAAGTTCCCCGCCACATCAAGACCACCCTCGGTGGTCAGTTCTTCCCGCTTCTCCGGCACCAGGCAAACATGCGCCGGCCGTACAGACTCGGCAAAAGCCAGCATTTCCTCGGTCACTGCCATCTCGAAATTCATGCGTGTCTGCAGCACCTGGGCGATGAGGCGCACATCACGCTCCTGAATGTGCCGACGGTCTTCGCGCAGATGCAACGTGATGCCATCGGCACCCGCTTCCTCGGCAACGATTGCCGCCTGTACCGGATCCGGATAGCGGGTACCGCGTGCCTGACGCAGCGTCGCCACGTGATCAATGTTGACACCCAGCAGGATGGGAGAGCTCATGACATTCCTCTTGCGCCTGGATTCTGTAATGACATTCGTGATGCACCGCGCGCCATCAGCGCCCGGCAAGAAACAGCTCGCGACTCTTGAGCGGGCGTGGCCCCAGCAGGCGAGCCAGCGCACGTCGGTGTATCAGCTTCATCGCATGCCAGGCATCGGCATTCCCGGGAGACGGACCGGCAGCAATCTGCAGCAGCAGGCTACCGTCCCAGCCCAGCGCTCCCGGGGCCACACGACAGAAGCCGCGCTCGGGATGAAACCCGTAATGGAAACCGGCGCTGACCGGCGCCCCGCTATCGGCATCATGACGGTAATCGATGCCGTAGCCCAGCGCCTCCAGCAGATCTGCCTCGAACTGGCGCAGCAGGATTTCCACCGGTGCGCCCTCCGCCAGCTGGCCCAGTGTGGTGGCATAACCGAGAAAAAGCCCGGGCGGCACGTCATCACGGGGCAGGAGACGCGACAACAACTCGTTCAGGTAAAAACCGCTGAACAGCGCCTTGCCCGTCAACACGAGTCGCGATCCGGCAGGTTCGAGCACGCGCACGCTGCGCAACTCGCCCGCGCCCTGCAGCCCGAGCAACAGAGGCTGGAACAACTGCGGCTGGCTGCGTGCACGACGCCCGGCGCGCATCACGGCACCGCAACGCCCGGTCTCTGCTGTGAAGACATCCAGCAAAAGGCTGGTTTCGCGATACGGCCGCGCATGCAGCAGGTAGGCATGCAGCAAGTCCGTCATAGGCCGCCTCAGTCGTCGTAACCCAGACTCTTGAGGGCGCGCTCATCATCCGACCAGCCGCCTTTCACCTTCACCCACAACGACAGCATGATCTTGCCACCGAACAGTTTTTCCATGTCGTGACGGGCCTCGATGCCGATGCGCTTGAGGCGCTGGCCACCTTCACCGATGACGATGGCCTTCTGACCATCACGCTCGACCAGGATAAGCGCACTGATCCGCTTCAGCTTGCCCTCCTGCTTGAACTCCTCGATCTCCACCGTGAGCTCATAGGGCACTTCGTCACCCAGCTGGCGCATGATCTTTTCACGCACGCACTCCGCGGCCAAGAACCGAGAAGAGCGATCCGTGATCTGGTCTTCACGGAAAAAGGGCGGCGACAGGGGAAGACGCTCCGCCACCAACTGCTGGAGGCGGTCCAGGTTGTGCTCGCGCAGCGCCGATACCGGAATCACTTCGGCAAAGCCGTGCAGCGCCACCAGCTCATTGATGCGTGGCAGCAATTCTTCCTTGTTCTCTAGGGCATCCACCTTGTTGATGACAAGAATGACCGGCACGGTGACTGACTTCAGCTTCTCGAGCACCAAGTCGTCATCCGGCGTCCACTTGAGGCCATCCACCACGAACAGCACGAGGTCGACATCCTTGAGCGCCGAACTGGCGGCGCGGTTCATGTAGCGATTGATGGCCTTGCGCTCCTCGCCATGAATGCCCGGGGTATCGACATAGACCGTCTGCGTCTTCTCGCCGGTGACGATGCCGAGAATGCGATGCCGGGTGGTCTGCGGCTTGCGCGAAGTAATGCTGAGCTTTTGCCCGAGAATGTGGTTCAACAGCGTGGACTTGCCGACATTGGGACGACCGACAATCGCGACATAGCCACAGCGGAAGTCGGCGGGCAGCTCGGGTGACGAGCCAAAAAACTGGTTGATGATGCTGTCATCACTCATGATCGACATCCAGAAGGGTAAGGGCGGCGGAGGCGGCGTTCTGTTCAGCAATCCGGCGACTGGGGCCGCTGCCGCTGGTGCTCGTCGCGAGCCCGGGGACACTGCAACTGACAATGAACTGTTGGTTGTGCGCATCACCCTCTATCGCCGTCACGGTGTAGACAGGCAGCTCCTGGCGACGCCCCTGCAGATGCTCCTGCAGGCGGCTCTTGGCATCTTTCAGAACCTGCTCCTCGCCCGCCAGCGCAAGACGCTCGCCAAACCAGGCATGAATTCGGCCGGCACAGACGGTGACATCACCGCTATCACGATAAATCGCTCCCAGCAGCGCCTCGACAGTGTCGGCGAGGATGGAATCCCGCCGGAATCCGCCACTCTTGAGCTCTCCCGGCCCCAGCAGCAGGAAGTCGCCCAAGGCAAGATCACGTGCCACCGACGCCAGCGTTTCCTGCTTGACCAGCGAGGAGCGCAAGCGAGAAAGACGCCCCTCTTTCTCGCGCGGAAAGCGCTGGAAAAGGTAATCGGCAATGACGAAATTGAGGATGGCGTCGCCCAGAAACTCCAGGCGCTCATTGTTGCGGGAACCGCTGACGCTGCGGTGTGTCAGCGCCAGCTCCAGCCACGCCGGGTCATGGAAGACATGCCCGAGCAGTGACTGGATACGCTGGAGATACTCACTGTTTCT
>DAIRDY010000004.1:4552-17066 GCA_036795935.1 Moraxellaceae bacterium
TTGTCGATGGTGTAGTAGTCGTAATAGGCCGGGCCTATGCCGGCTGCCACCTTGATGAACAGGCCTGCCAGCAGCAGCAGGAAAAGCACGCCCGTATATGAAATACCCGCCTGACGACGACGCGACATCATGGAATACCCCCTGAAAACCGCCTGTTATTCTGTTGTCAAATGACCTTACCATTGCGCCCGAAACCCGGCAAATGCGGCCCCGGCTTCTTGTGCATCCAGATATAGAACGCCTTGCCAACGATATATCGGTCGGGCACGAAGCCCCAGTACCGGCTGTCCCGGCTGTTGTCACGATTGTCGCCCAGCATGAAATACCCCCCATCCGGTACCAGCCATTCGCGCTCGGGACTGGTTGCCTCGCGCCCCGCCTCATGACGGATCAGGTGCTCGGTGGCATCACTGCGCTCGCTGTAGTAAAGCTCCCATGACTCTGCCTCAGGCAGGCTTGCCACCTCGCGCGGAAGCGCCTCACCATTCACATAGACCCGGCCGCCGCGGATGCGGATGCGGTCACCGGGCAGGCCGATCACGCGCTTGATGTAGTTGACACTCGGCTGCTCCGGATACTTGAACACCATGATGTCGCCGCGCTGCGGCTTACCCACCGGCACGACCTCGGCCCCCAGAACCGGTAACCGCAAGCCGTAGGCATACTTGTTGACAAGAATGTAGTCACCCACCTGCAAGGTCGGCAGCATGGAGCCGGACGGAATGGTGAACGGCTCGACCAGGAACGAGCGCAGCGCCCAGACCACGAGCAAGACTCCGAAAAAGGAATGTGCATACTCGACCACGACCGGTTCGCGCATCTCGCGCTGACGCAGTTTTTCAAGTGCTGCCTCAAGCTCCTGCCTGTTACCCGCCTCGACATCACCAGATGCGGCACGCGCAGACGCCACAGCAGCGTCCGCACGACGCTGGCGTGACGGCTTAAGTGCCAGCAAATCAAAGCCCCAGATGATGCCGCAAGCCAGTACGGCCACGGTCAATATCAGCGCAAAATCAACATCCATTCTCGCTAGTCTCTGCTGGTTCCGGCATGACGCCTTATTTATCGACCTTGAGTACCGCGAGGAAAGCTTCCTGCGGAATTTCGACGCGTCCCACCTGCTTCATGCGCTTCTTGCCTTCCTTCTGCTTCTCCAGAAGCTTCTTTTTGCGCGAAACGTCGCCACCGTAGCACTTGGCCAGCACGTCCTTGCGCATGGCCTTCACTGTCTGGCGGGCGATGACCTGGTTGCCGATGGCCGCCTGGATGGCGACATCGAACATCTGGCGCGGAATAAGCTCTTTCATCTTCTCGGTAATGGCATTGCCGCGGTGACGGGCATTGTCGACATGGCAGATCAGCGCCAGCGCATCCACGCGTTCGCCATTGATCAGGATGTCGACGCGAACCAGACGGGAAGCCTCGAACCGGTTGAAGGTGTAATCCAGCGAGGCATAGCCGCGCGACACCGACTTCAGGCGGTCGAAGAAGTCCAGCACCACCTCGCCCATGGGAATGTCGTAGGTCAGTGCCACCTGCTTGCCGTGGAACAGCATGTTCTTCTGCACGCCGCGGCGTTCCTGTGCCAGCTTGATGACGTCACCGACAAATTCCGGCGGCACCAGGATGTGGCACTCGGCAATCGGCTCGCGGAACTCTTCCACCGAGCCGATATCGGGCAACTTGGACGGATTGTCCACGAACACGGTATCGCCGTTCTTCTTGACGATCTCGTAGATCACGGTCGGCGCCGTGGTCAGCAGGTCGAGGTTGTACTCGCGCTCCAGACGCTCCTGCACGATCTCCATGTGCAGCATGCCAAGAAAGCCGCAGCGGAAGCCGAAGCCCAGCGCATCCGAAGACTCCGGCTCGTAAAACAGTGCGGAGTCATTCAGCGTGAGCTTGGCCAGCGCATCACGGAACGGCTCGTAATCGTCGGACGAAATCGGGAACAAGCCGGCATAGACCTGCGGCTTGACCTTCTTGAAGCCGGGCAGCATGTCGACGTTGGGTGTGGCCGACAGCGTCAGCGTATCGCCCACCGGTGCACCGAAAATGTCCTTGATGCCGGCAATCACGAAGCCGACTTCACCGGCCTCGAGTAGGCCGGTTTCCTGGTGTTTGGGATTGAACACGCCGACACTGGTGACCAGATGCGTCTGCCCGGTGCTCTTCACCAGGATCTTGTCGCCCTTCTTCACTCGGCCGTTCTTGATGCGTACCAGCGACACCACGCCCAGGTAGTTGTCAAACCAGGAGTCGATGATCAATGCCTGCAGCGGCGCCTCGCGCTCCCCTTCCGGGGCAGGAATGCGCTCGACAAGCGCATCCAGCAGTTCTGCCACACCGAGGCCGGTCTTGGCCGAGACCCGGCAGGCATCGGTGGCTTCGACCCCGATCACTTCCTCGATTTCCGTGCAAACGGCCTCGGGATCGGCCTGCGGCAGGTCGATCTTGTTGAGCACGGGCATGACCTCCAGCCCCTGATCAAGCGCGGTGTAGCAGTTGGCCACCGATTGCGCTTCCACGCCCTGGGCCGCATCCACCACCAGCAGCGCGCCCTCGCAGGCGGCCAGCGACCGCGAGACCTCGTACGAGAAGTCGACATGGCCCGGCGTGTCGATGAAGTTCAGCTGGTAGCGCTGCCCGTCCTTTTTCGAGGTGTGATACAGCGTGACCGAGTGCGCCTTGATGGTGATGCCGCGCTCGCGCTCGAGATCCATGGAGTCCAGCACCTGGGCCTGCATCTCGCGCTCCTCGAGACCGCCGCAGATCTGGATGAAGCGGTCCGCCAGCGTGGACTTGCCGTGGTCGATATGGGCAATGATGGAGAAATTGCGGATGTGCTTGATGTCGGTCACGGGCTTACCAGGGAAAAAGCGGACTTGAAGGGGGCCGGGCAGGCCCGGACAGGCGCGCATTCTACCTGAAAGCCCGAGTCACGGCGCCGGAAACGCAACGGGGTCATGCCCTGGATGCTGCCACAAGACATGACCCCGTCCCCGCACGGCTGAGGCCTACTTCCGGCCGGGCTTGTCCGTGCCCGCCTCCTCGGCCGCTCCCAGGCGCAGCGGCAGGATCTGCGGCTGACCGCGGCGGTTGATGGCCATGGGTACCGCACGCCCTGCCGGCAGCGCCTTGGCCACCTCGACAAAGGCCTGCACATTGGCCACCGGCCGGTGGTTCAGCGACAGGATGACATCGCCCGGGCGC
Source organism: Moraxellaceae bacterium (assembly GCA_036795935.1). Classification (GTDB taxonomy): domain Bacteria; phylum Pseudomonadota; class Gammaproteobacteria; order Pseudomonadales; family Moraxellaceae; genus UBA2031. The sequence continues at coordinate 7,766 of DAIRDY010000004.1, forward strand.
AAGCCGGCATCGCCGCCGGCACCCTCGCCCACCTGCAGCACGACCACGCCGCTCTCCAGCTTGAGCTGGGCTTTCTCCTGGGCATTCAGGTCACGGATGGCAATGCCGAGCCGGTTCAGGTCCGGCTTCTTGCTTGCAGGTTTGGCCTTGCTGGCCGCCGCATCCTGATCCTCGGGCATTACCGCCACCTCGAAGTTCAGCGTGCGCGACTTGCCGTCACGCACCACGGTCAGCGGATATTTCTCGCCGACCTTGGCCCGCCCCACCATCTGCGGCAGGTCGGACGACAACCCGATCTCGCGGCCGTTGAAATGGGTGATGACATCACCGTCCTGCAGGCCGGCCTTGGACGCCGGGGTGTCCGGCATGACCTTGGCCACCAGCGCGCCGGCCGGCTTGGCCAGGCCATAAGCCTCGGCCAGGTCCTTGGTCACCTCCTGGATGATGACGCCGAGGTAGCCGCGGGATACCACGCCGTCCTTCTTCAGTTGCGCCACCACGTCCATGGCCACGTCGACGGGAATCGCAAAGGAGAGGCCCATGAAGCCGCCGGAGCGACTGTAGATCTGCGAATTGATGCCGACCACCTCGCCCTTCATGTTGAGCAGCGGGCCACCGGAATTGCCGGGATTGATGGCGACATCGGTCTGGATGAAGGGCACATAGGAGTCGCTGGGCAAGGCACGCGACTTGGCGCTGACGATGCCGGCCGTGACCGAGTACTCGAAACCGAAGGGCGAGCCGATGGCCATCACCCACTCGCCCACGCGCAGCTTCTCCGGGTCGCCGATGCGCAGCGCCGGCAGGTCGCGGCCCTCGATCTTGAGCAGGGCCACATCGGAGCGCTCGTCCGTGCCGATCACCTCGGCATCCAGCTCGCGGCGGTCCGACAGGCGCACGGTCACCTTGTCGGCACCCTGCACCACATGGTTGTTGGTCAGCACATAGCCATCGGCGGAAATGATGAAGCCCGAGCCGAAGGACTGGCGATCGCGCGGCGTGGGGGCATAACCAAAGTCCTCGCCAAAGAAGCGACGAAAGATTTCCGGCACTTCCTGGGGAGCTCCGCGGTGGCGGCCCTTGGCCGACGCGCTGATGTTGACCACGGCGCGGCTGGCTTCTTCGGCGAGCGGGGTGAAATCAGGCAACTGGGCCCGGGCCGGTACCACCAGCAGCAAGGCCAGCAGCGAGAGCAGCGGCAGGAACAGTCGGGAAAAAGGCATGAAATCCTCCTTGGACGAAAGGCATGCGGACGGCCACGTTGGCAGCCATGACCGGCGCACGTTAGCGAGCGCCCGGCAAGGCTGAAAAGTGATGAATTGTTACCCCGTGCCGGTCATGGCAGCGCGTGCCGCATTCTCGTGACCGGTCGTCCGGCGTATACTCGCGGCCCTCGCCTCTGCGGCCTGCGGCTGCCTGCTCCGGGTTCCCCCATGACCGACCACGTTCACGATGTCCTCATCATCGGCTCAGGTGCTGCCGGCCTCACGCTGGCACTCAAGCTCGACGCCTCGCTCAGCGTGGCTGTGCTGTCCAAGGCCACGCTGAGCGATGCCAGCACCTACTGGGCCCAGGGCGGCGTCGCCGCCGTGCTGGATGAAACCGACTCCACCGACTCGCATGTCGCCGACACCCTGGTCGCCGGTGCCGGCCTCTGCCACGAGGACGCGGTCAAGTTCACCGTGGAGAACGGCCCCGATGCCATCCGCTGGCTGATCGCCCAGGGCGTGAGCTTCACGCTGGACGCCGACGAGCAGCCGCACCTGACCCGCGAGGGAGGACACTCGCACCGCCGCATCATCCATGCTGCCGACGCTACCGGTCGCGCCATCTCCACCACGCTGGTCAGCCGTGTGCGCGAATGCCCGAACGTGGCACTGTTCGAGAATCGCGTCGCGGTCGACCTCATTACCAGCCAGAAAGCCGGCCAGCCGGGCGACAACCGCGTGCTGGGCGCGTATGTGCTCAACACCGACACCGGCGAAGTGGAAGTGTTTCGCGCCCGCTTCGTGGCCCTGGCCACCGGCGGTGCCAGCAAGGCCTACCTCTACACCACGAACCCCGACATCGCGACCGGCGACGGCATCGCCATGGCCTGGCGTGCCGGCTGCCGGGTGGCCAACCTCGAGTTCAACCAGTTCCACCCAACCTGCCTCTACCATCCGCAGGCCAAGGGCTTCCTGATCACCGAGGCCATGCGTGGCGAAGGCGCCTACCTGCGCCTGCCCGACGGCGAACGCTTCATGCCGCGCTTTGACGAGCGCGCCGAACTGGCACCGCGCGACATCGTGGCCCGCGCCATCGACTATGAAATGAAGCGTCTCGGCATCCGCTGCGTGTACCTCGACATCACGCACAAGCCGGCCGACTTCATCACCAGCCATTTCCCGAACATCTACCAGCAGTGCCTGGAATACGGCATCGACATCACGAAGGAGCCGATTCCCGTGGTGCCGGCCGCGCATTTCACCTGCGGCGGCGTGATGGTGAACGAGAACAGCCGTACCGACATCGCCAATCTGTATGCCATTGGCGAAACCTCTTTCACCGGCCTGCACGGCGCCAACCGCATGGCCTCGAATTCACTGCTTGAGTGCTTCGTCTATGCCATGTCGGCCGCGCGCGACATCCAGGCCCGGCTGGCCGACACACCCCTGCCGGCCCCCTGCCGGCCCTGGGATGCGTCGCAGGTGCGTGACCCGGACGAGGACGTGGTCATCCTGCACAACTGGGAAGAACTGCGCCGCTTCATGTGGGACTACGTCGGCATCGTGCGTACCGACAAGCGTCTGGCGCGCGCGCTGCACCGCATCGAGCTGCTGCAGAAGGAAATCGACGAGTACTACAGCAACTACCGCATCTCGACCAACCTGATCGAGCTGCGCAACCTGGTGCTGGTGGCCGAACTCATCGTGCGCTCCGCGCTGGCGCGCAAGGAATCGCGCGGCCTGCACTACACGCTGGACTACCCGGCACCGGCCGCAGACATCCGCGACACCATTCTCGAACCCTGAGCCGGCTTTGACAGGCTGCCGGGCACGCGGCTAAATCACGGCTTTCCAGAGGTCCGGGGATGGCCATGAGCAAGCACCGCGTTTTCATCGGCAAGGGCGAGCTGCCCTGCCATATCGATGGCCGCTATGCCAACCGGCACGGCCTCATTGCCGGCGCCACCGGCACCGGCAAGACGGTGACGCTGCAGGGACTGGCCGAAGGCTTTTCCGAACTTGGCGTACCGGTCTTCCTGGCCGACATCAAGGGCGACCTTGCAGGCCTCTGCCAACGCGGCGCCGACAATCCCAAGCTGACAGAGCGCGCCGCAAAACTGGGCATGGACGACTTCCGCCTGCAGGCCTCGCCGGTGGTGTTCTGGGACGTGTTCGGCGAGCAGGGCCACCCGGTGCGCGCCACCATCTCCGACATGGGCCCGCTCTTGCTCGCCCGCCTGATGGGCCTCAACGACGTGCAGGAAGGCGTGCTCACGCTGCTGTTCAAATATGCAGACGACAACGGCCTCTTGCTGCTCGACCTGAAAGACCTGCGCGCGCTGATCAGCTTTGCCGCTGACAACACCGCTGCGCTCGGCCGCGACTACGGCAGCGTCAGCAAGCAGAGTCTCGGCATCCTGCAGCGCGAACTCCTCGGCCTCGAGGAACAGGGTGCCGACCGCTTCTTCGGTGAGCCGGCGCTCGTGCTAGACGACCTGATGCAGACCACGCTCGACGGCCGCGGCGTCATCAACGTGCTGGCGGCCGACAAGCTGTTCCTGAAGCCGCAGCTCTACGCCACCTTCCTGCTCTGGCTGCTGGCCGAGCTGTTCGAGAACCTGCCCGAGCGCGGCGACGCCGAGTTGCCACGCCTCGTCTTCTTTTTCGACGAAGCCCACCTGTTGTTCAACGATGCCCCCAAGGCGCTGGTCGACAAGGTGGAGCAGGTGGTGCGCCTGATCCGCTCCAAGGGCGTCGGCATCTATTTCGTCACGCAAAGCCCGCTGGATGTGCCGGAAAAGGTACTGGGCCAGCTTGGTAACCGCGTGCAGCACGCCTTGCGTGCCTTCACGCCGCGCGACCAGAAGGCCGTGCGCGCCGCTGCCGACACCTTCCGCGCCAAGCCCGGGCTGGATGTCGCCACTGCCATCACCGAACTCGGTGTCGGCGAGGCGCTGGTCTCGACGCTGGTCGAGGGCGGCGTACCGAGTCCGGTGGAAAAGGCGAAGATCCGGCCGCCCTCCTCACGCATGGGCACCATCACGGCCGAGGAGCGCGCGGCCGTGATGCAGCGCTCGCCCTGCCGGGGTCGCTACGACACCACGGTCGACCGCGAATCGGCCTATGAAATGCTGGCGGCACGCAGCGCGGCACAGGCCGAAGCGGCCGGGCAGGCGGCGGCAGAGGCCGCAGCCGCCAAAGCGGCCAAGGCGGCAAGCCGGCCCGCGGCACGGCAACCGGATACGGTCTGGGAAAGTGCAGCCAAGAGTGCCGTGCGTGCCGCCAGCTCCGAGCTGGGGCGCAACATCGGCCGGCAATTGCTGCGCGGCCTGCTGGGCTCGCTGAAAGGACGCTGACCGCGAGCTGAAGAAGCACCTCTCTGCAAGCATGCTTGCTGCGAAATGCCCTTCGGCGAGCCTACCCGCGCAAGGGCTTGCCGGGTGGCGGCCCCAGCGCCAGACGCACACGCAGGCGGCGGAAATCGTCTGCCGGCAAGGAGTCCGGCAGCAGCACCACGCGTTGCCGGCGCGGCAGTCCCGGGGCTGCGGCCTCGGGACGCACAAAATCCAGCACCAGTAACCAGCGCCAGACCATGGCATGCGCCAGGCGCATGCCGCCCTCGCGGCCATCTGCAAAAGCCAGCCACCAGTCACTGCTGCGCTCCTGCAGCCCGCATACACCGGGCCGCCGCCAGTGCCGCCACTCCAGCCCGGCCAACACGCCCCAGAACAGCAGCGCGACGGCCTGCTGCCACCACGGCAGGCGCGCCAGCAACACGGCCATGACAGCCGCCAGCAGTACAGCCGCCGACAGCACCGCCAGCAGGCGCGAAGGGCGAAGTTCAGCGCGTGGTCGCCACGCGCTCGCGGATGAGGGCAATCATGCGCTCCAGTTCGGCGTCCGGCACGGGCTCGTCACCCATGAACCAATGGAAAAGATCCATGTCCTCGCAGGCCACCAGGCGCTCGAATACCACCTTGTCGGTCGCGGAAAGATCGCGATAGTGCTGGGCCATGAACGGATTGAGGAACACATCCAGTTCCTTGAGGCCACGCCGGCAATGCCACTGCAGGCGGCGTTCGTGATCACTGAATTCGGGATCCATGCTTACCTCGGCTGTACACGGCGGCAACGGGTTTCACACCGCGCCGCGCAGTATACGCTTGTTTTTTTGGAGGCCGGCCCCAAGACTGGCGGCAAAACACCCTGTTGTCCTGCCGGAAATCCGCCATGTCTGCCCAGTGGTCCCGCCTGCTGCCTGCCCTGCCCTCACGCCCCCTGCTGCCGCCGGCAGACGGCGCTGCCTACGCCTGTCCGCTGCCGGCAATTTCCGTGCTGCGCGTCACCGGGCCGGATGCGATCAAGTTCCTGCAGGGGCAGGTCACCACCGACATGCGGGAAGTGGAGAAAGGTCGCGTCCTTCCCGGCGCCATCTGCTCGCTGAAAGGCCGCGTGCTGTTCAGTTTCCTGGTGGCCGCCGCCAGCCCCGAAGACCTGCGCCTCCTGCTGCCGGAAGACCAGCTCGCCGATGCACTGGCACACCTGAAGAAATATGCGGTGTTTTCAAAAGTCACACTGGCCGTCAACGACGATGATGCCGTGCTCGGACTTGGCAACCTCAAGGACGCACGCGTGGCCGGCCTGGATCTGCCCGCACCCGGCCACAGCCTGCAGCAGGGCAGCCTCGTGCTGGCCGGCCTGGAGCCCGGTCGCTGCCTGCTCCTGCATCACGGCGACGGCCTGCCGGCGTTGCTCGCCGACCTGTCACTCCCGCTGGTGGATGCCAACGCCTGGCAACTCGCCGAGGTGCAGGCCGGTCGGGCCACGATTGTTGCCGCCTTGCGCGACCGTCATCAGCCACAGGAGCTCAACTATCCCGCACTGGAGGGTGTGAGCTACCAGAAAGGCTGCTACACCGGGCAGGAGGTCGTGGCACGCCTGTATTTCCGCGGCCGGCTGAAACAACGGCTGTACCGGCTGGCCGCCAGCGACAGCGCACCGGCGCCGGGCACACCCATTATTGCGGCCGACGGCAGCACGGTCGGTGAAGTGGTGATGGCCGCGGCCAGTGGCGACGGCTGCGAACTGCTGGCCGTCGTGAAGAATGCAGCGGCCGCCAGCGGCGCACTGACGCTGGATGCCGGGGGCCCTTCGCTCGCGGTGCTCGACCTGCCCTACGGACTCGACCAGAGCAAGGAAGAGTAAGGGCGGCCGGATGCAGGCCGTGCAAAAGCACGGCTGTCGGCTGGTGGCTTCATATCAGGCACAGCACACACCCGCACAGAAAAATGCCGGGCAACGCCCGGCACTTTATTGCGTGATGTCCACATCGGCAGCAAGCGGATGCCGCGACACTCAGAGTCCGGCCAGCGGATGCGGCCCCGTCCACGGGGCGACATAATGCCCGGCAATCCATTCCTCGGTCACTTCCGCCAGCGTCGCTGGCTGCCAGCGCGGTGCGTTGTCCTTGTCCACCAGCAGTGCACGCACCCCCTCGATGAAGTCCGGATGCCGCGCACACTGTGCGGAAAGGATCAGCTCCTCGCGAAAGACGTCGGCCAGTGTCATGTCGCGGCCGCGCTGCCACTGCCGGTAGATCAGTGCCGCCGATGTCGGCGATCCCTTGGCCAGTGCCGCGGCAGCACGCGCCAGCCAGACATCGTCGGCGGACTCGGCAGTGAGGTTGGCATAGACCTCCGGCAGTGACGCGCCGGCGGCGCGCGCCTCGATCAGCGCCGCCTTCTCGGCCAGCGGCGACGGCGCCAGCTCAGGCGCCGCCTCTGCCGCCAGCAGCGCCGTCACCTGCGCCGCATGTTCTTCAGGCGCCATCGCCCACGGCATGGCCACCAGCGCCGCCAGCACCGCCTCGCGCCGCTCAGCCGCCACCACATGGTTGGCCAGCCCGGTGTACAGCGCATCCGCGGCATTCAGCTGTACGCCGGTCATGCCGATGAACAAGCCCAGGCGACCGGGCAGGCGCGACAGGAAATACGATCCCCCCACGTCCGGATACAGGCCGATGGTGATTTCCGGCATCGCCAGCCGCGACGATTCCGTCACCACACGGTGCGACGCACCGCACATCAAGCCGATGCCGCCGCCCATGACAATGCCCTGCCCCCAGACAATCACCGGCTTGGGAAAGGTGTGGATCAGGTAGTCGAGCTTGTACTCTTCGGTGAAGAACTGCTGCGCATAGGGATCGTCAATGCCGTGCTCGCGCACGCCCAGGCAGATGCGGCGCACATCGCCGCCGGCGCAAAAAGCCTTGCTGCCCGCGCCCTGCAGGAAGACGGCCACCACGGCGGGATCAGCTGCCCAGCGCTGCATGGCCGGCAGCAGCAGGTCGATCATGTCCAGCGACAGCGAATTCAGCGAGCGCTCGCTGTTCAGCGTGGCGACCGCCAGGCGACGGCCATCGGCCAGCGTGCGCTCCTCAAGCAGCACCACGGGATCAGACATGCAACACCTCAGTCAGGCAGGGACCAGTCAATGGGCGTGCGTCCATGCGCCTCAAGATACTGGTTGGTTTTCGAGAAATGCCGGCAGCCGAACCAGCCACCGCGATTGGCGGCCAGCGGCGACGGATGCGCCGCCTTCAGCACCAGATGTTTCTGCGCATCGATGAAGCGCCCCTTGCGCTGGGCATAGTTGCCCCAGAGCAGGAACACAAGATGTTCGCACTGGTCATTGAGCACCCGGATCACGGCATCGGTAAACGTTTCCCAACCGTGCCCCTGATGCGAGGCAGCCATGCCGGCCTGCACGCTGAGCACGCTGTTGAGCAGCAGCACGCCCTGCCCGGCCCAGTGCGTCAACTCGCCATGACGCGGCGGCGCGATGCCAAGGTCGCTCTGGATTTCCTTGTAGATGTTGAGCAGTGAGGGCGGCGGCGGGATGCCCCGGCGCACCGAAAAACACAGGCCATGCGCCTGGCGCGGGCCGTGATAGGGATCCTGCCCGAGAATCACCACTTTCACGCGCGACAGTGGCGTCATGTCGAGGGCCGCGAACATCTCGGGCCCCGGCGGGAATATCTGCCTGCCGGCAGCTCGCTCCAGCGCGAGGAAGTCGCGCAGGCTGCGCATGTAGGGAGCGCTGAACTCCGCGGCCAGCGCATGCTTCCATTCCGGGTCCAGGCGTACCCGCTCCAGGGGCTCGCTCATACCGCCAGCACGGCACGTATCTGGTGGCGCAACGCCTGTCTGACGCTGTCCGGGGTGAAGCTGCCGGTCGGGCTCAGCATGCCCTCATACTCCAACCGGCGCACGGTGCTCAGGATGGACTTGGCGCCAAGCTCGGGCTCATTGGCACCGACGTATTCAAGTATCTGCACGAAGTTGCCGAGCAGGCGGCGGCCGTGCTGCAAGGCCATGTCATGCATGCGCTCATCCGTCAGCGCGGCATACCAGAAGGCGTACTCCATCACCAGCTGGTCCCGGTGGGCCGTGACACGGGTAATGATGTATTCGGCCCCCATGTCCACCAGCAGGCGGGTCATTTCCTGCAGCTGCTCGGGCTGCTCGCGGATGTCGGGCGGAAACACGCGCAATTGCTCGTTGGCACGATGCCAGAACGGGTCAACAAAGGTTTCCATGGTTTCCTTGGCATAGAGCGTGAACGCGTCCGCCAGCAGGTCATGGATGTCCTTGAAGTAATAGGTGGTGGCCGACAGCGGCACCTGGGCCTCGGCGGCAACGGCACGATGACGCACACCACGCACGCCGTCGCGCACGACGATGCGCAGCGCGGCACGCAATATGGCCAAGCGGCGCTGCTCGCTGCTCTGGCGCGAGGTCTTGCGACCCTGAAAGGCAATCGGCGACTTCTGCATCACATTCCATGACCACCGCTATCCCGGGGAAGGGCGCAAGAATAGCGGCAGGCATTGCCACTGCACAGTCCATTACATCGGCGAATGGCAGGACTGGGTGGCGAACAGGCAGTCGGCAGGCAGAAAAGAAAAAAGCCGGCAAAAAGCCGGCTTTTTTTGTATGGCGCGCTGGGAGGGATTCGAACCCCCGACCACCTGGTTCGTAGCCAGGTACTCTATCCAACTGAGCTACCAGCGCAGAGGCCGCGAATTATGGTGA